>JBARAJ010000142.1:0-1527 GCA_049791915.1 Candidatus Udaeobacter sp. | reverse complement strand
CTTTGTGGTAGTCGATTTGGATCCCGGTGGCGCCACACACGCACACTTTGCCCATTTGCCGCGCAACCAGGGCCGCGTGCGAAGAAACGCCGCCGCGGGAGGTGAGAATCCCTTCAGCCGCGATCATTCCGCGCAGATCTTCCGGTGACGTTTCGATGCGGGCGAGTACGACCTTTTCTCCGCGATCCGCACGCGCGACAGCCTCTTCTGCGCTGAACACGACATGGCCGCACGCCGCGCCCGGTCCAGCAGCAAGACCGGTCCCAATTTTCTTCGCATTCCGTACCGCCTCGCGGTCAAAAACTGGCGCGAGGAGATGCGAGAGTGAATCGGCAGGGACACGGCGCACCGCGTCCTTTTTGGTTATCAATTTTTCGCCGACCATGTCCACGGCGATACGCACCGCTGCATGGCCGGTGCGTTTGCCGTTTCGCGTTTGCAAAATGTAGAGGCGATTGTCCTCGACCGTGAATTCGAGGTCCTGCATATCCTTGAAGTGGCGTTCAAGGGTGCTGCGAACGTTCATCAGTCCCTTATGAGCGGCGGGCATTTCTTTTGCCAGATCGGCGATCGGATGCGGCGTGCGCACGCCCGCGACAACGTCTTCGCCCTGCGCGTTGATGAGATATTCGCCGTAGAAAACCTTTTCCCCAGTGGCCGGGTCGCGTGTGAATGCCACTCCCGTCGCGCTGG
This sequence comes from Candidatus Udaeobacter sp., assembly GCA_049791915.1. Taxonomy (GTDB): domain Bacteria; phylum Verrucomicrobiota; class Verrucomicrobiia; order Chthoniobacterales; family UBA10450; genus Udaeobacter. Next base: position 834 of record JBARAJ010000142.1, on the reverse strand, counting down.
TGTCGCCCATATTTCCGAACACCATGGTCTGAACGTTCACTGCTGTTCCCCACTCGTGCGGGATGCCGTACTTTCGGCGATAAACAATGGCCCGATCATTCATCCATGAGCCGAATACGGCGCCGATCGCGCCCCAGAGTTGTTCATTCGGGTCCTGAGGAAAAGATTTTCCGGTGCGCTCGTTAATCAAAGCCTTGAATCGCTGCACAAGCTCTTTGAGATCGGCGACTGTCAATCGCACATCGGGGAAGTCGTGCTTCCCGTAACGCTTGTCCTTCAATCTTTCAATTGCTGCTTCGAACGGCTCGTGGTCTTCGCCCGGCCGTTTTTGCACGCCCATCACCACGTCGCCATACATCTGAAGAACTCGTCGGTAAGAATCCCAGGCAAACCGCTTGTTCTTCGTCTTCTTCGCGACGATCTCGACCACTTCGTCGTTCATGCCGAGATTGAGAATCGTATCCATCATTCCCGGCATTGAATCGCGAGCGCCAGAGCGCACGGACACCAGCAGAGGCCGTTCGTGGTCGCCAAACCGTTTGGCGGTCGATCTTTCGATCTTGGCCATGGCCGTCCCGACTTGCGCCTGCAATTGCGTCGGATACGAGCGATTGTGATCGTAAAAATAACTGCAAACCTCAGTGGTAATCGTGAATCCTGGCGGCACTGGCAGCTCAATCCTCGTCATCTCATGGAGGTTTGCGCCTTTGCCGCCCAACAAAGCCTTCATCGTGCCTCTTCCGTCCGCGTGGCCATCGCCGAAGTAATAAACGTAACGCGGCGCGCGCGTTTTCTTCCCAGCGGCGGCTTTGCGCGATTTGAATCCCTCCGGCT
>JBARAJ010000141.1:0-5349 GCA_049791915.1 Candidatus Udaeobacter sp. | reverse complement strand
TGCGTCTTGATCGCGTAGGTATCGGAAGGGAACGCCGGCTCTTCCATCAGAACTTTGAAGCGCGACTTGGTTGGCCGATAAAACGTCGCCATCATCAGGTGAAGGTTCACCGTGAGGCTATTCATGCAGATCACTTCCAGTGACTTTGCGCCAACGAGGCGCGCCGTCGGTTCGCGCAGCGCTTCGTGGTACGAATACCACGGCGTCCCGGTAGCGTGATGCGCGTCGACGCCAAGCCTGGCCCAGTTGTCCAGCTCATCATCCACGATTTGCCTCGCGGATTTTGGCATTGGGCCTAACGAGTTTCCGGCGAAATAGATGACTGGCTTGCCTTCTTTGCCGAGTGGAATGGAAAATTTTTCGCGGAAACCGGCTAGCGGATCCTCGCGGTCGAGTTGCAGCGCGAAATTTTCGTCGGATGAAAAGGTCATTAACCGCAGATTACGCAGATTTTCGCAGATTGAAATGACCTGCGAGTGCAGCGACCGGGTTGAGTCTCCAATCTGTGTCAATCTGCGAAATCTGCGGATGAAATTCTTCTCGGCAGCTCCATGAACTCAATCGTGGTGCCGTCAGGGTCGCGGACATACACGACGCGCTTACCCGCATTCGGCCCTGTTTTGAGTGTCTGCGGTTTGCCGGCTGCTTCCCACCCTGAGGCAGCAATCTGTGCAAGCACAGCATCGAGATCTTCAACGAGCAGCGCAACATGCACGGAACCGACGTCGCACGGTCGAATATCTGCGCGTTTACGATCCGCGGGCCCGAGATACTCGAGCAGTTCAATTTTATGACCGCCGGGCGTTTTTAGCACCGCGAGCTTTATCTCCGCGCCTTCAACGCCGGTGATCTCTTGTGCTAATTCACCTTTTTGATGCGCTGTATGTGAAAGCTCGAAGCCGAGCACATCGCGCCAAAATGCGAGCGAACGTTCCAGATTTGAAACAGTGATACCGGTGTGATCTGCGGAAACGATGCGGAATGGCCTCTTGCTCACAACCGCAATTTAACCACAGATCACGCCGATTTCGCAGATTCAGGAAACGCGTCCTCGTTCGGACAGCGATCTCAAAACCCTTCAAACGAAACGCACCTTACGACCGTTATCCAACTGCCCGAAATTTCGCCGAAGAATGAGCCGTTTTCCGGCCCGTCGTTGCATTAAGAAGTATAAAACCATTCTATTTCGCAAAGAGAAAACTCCAGCCGGCGGCAACCATCCTGGTCCCCCTGGCAATTTCCATCCCAATATCTGCGCAAACCGTTACCACCTTTGACGCGCCGGGTGCGGGCACGGGCCCCGGCCAGGTCTGGAGCATTGCTCCAAATGGCGCGGTGACCGGATTTTTCTTCAACCCCAACAACGTGGTTCACGGCTTCGTGCGAGAAGCGGATGCGGGCGCGTTCGGCTTACCCAAATTTTACCGAACAGTAACTCCTGGCCGACCGATGCCGCTACGTAAGCGCCATAGTCTTCCTGAAATCATCGCCCACAAGAGATCGAGACCGGCACTGACGCTGGCGCAGGTGTAAAACCGGTCGTCTTGGATGAGCGGTTCTGTCCAAACAGCGCACGAAGAAAAAAATTCCAGAATCAATCCGTTTGTGGTGCGAAGTGCTGTAGGGGTGCGACAAGACATCGACACGCGGGGCGATGAGCTCTGGCTGGACGCCTCGCCACGAGATGCGTTAGGCTCTGCCGTTATGGCAAGGGTACGCACCGAGGGGGCCGCGGCGTCGTTGACTCCACCTTTCGTGCGTGATGTGAATCATGCTGAGCGCAATGGGGCTTCCGCCATTAGCGAGATGATGCCGGAGGTTTACGAAGACTTGCGTCGTCTGGCCGAGACCTTTCTGCGAGGCGAACGGACCGCTCATACTCTTCAGCGGACCGCGCTCGTGCACGAGGCTTTCCTTCGCCTGATTGGCGAGAAGAATCTTGTCTGGCAAAATCGTAGTCATTTTATCGGAATCTTCGCACGGGTCATGCGGCAGACGCTGATAAACTACGCGGTCGCGCGACACCGTTTGAAACGGGGCGGCTCAGATCCTCTGAGCCTTACTCTCGAATTTTACGATAGCCGCAAAATCGATGTGACTGCGCTCGACCAGGCGTTGCAGGCGCTGGAAGTTCTGGACGCGCGGCAGGCGCGCATCGTCGAACTGCGGTTTTTCGCCGGGCTGACGGTCGAGGAAACAGCCGAGTTACTGGAAATTTCGCCCGCCACGGTGAAGCGGGACTGGACCCTGGCGAAAATTTGGCTCCAACGAGAACTATCTTCGAATTAAAGGATTCAAATTCTCCGTGTCCACAAAAACTACCCGATTCCGGCAAGGGAACATCGATCCGCAACGTTGGGATCGCTTGAAAACCATCCTGGGCGAAGCGTTGGAACAAAACTCTTCAGCGGCCCGGATTGCCTTGGTGGAGAGACGCTGTGGTCAGGATACGGATCTGCTCGAAGAGGCCGAGTCGCTGCTGGCCGAAGCGGAGGCGCTCCTTAACGAGCGCACCGACAGCTTCGAGGATTGTGCCCAGAACGCAGCTTCCACTTTCTGGCAGGAGGGGCCTCCGCGCGGCGGGGAGCGCGTGGGCGCGTATGTGATCGTACGTGAACTTGGCCGCGGCGGGATGGGCACAGTTTTCCTGGCAGAGCGCGCTGATGGTCAGTTTGAGAAACAAGTTGCGATCAAGATACTAAATCGAGGCCCTGACACGGCTGAGATCCTGCACCGTTTCCGAGCGGAACGCCAGATCCTGGCCACGCTCGATCACCCGAATATCGCGCGGCTGCTCGATGCAGGCACGACCAACGATGGTCTGCCCTACTTCATTATGGACTACATTGTCGGCGTACCGGTGACTCGATTTGCAGTCGCGCAAAAGCTGTCGACGCGTCAACGACTGGAGCTCTTTTTGAAGATCTGCGACGCAGTGGAATTTGCGCATCGGAATCTGGTTGTTCATCGCGACATCAAGCCGAGCAACATTCTGGCGAACGCAGAAGGGGAACCGAAGCTGCTCGATTTCGGGATCGCCAAGCTCCTGGCGAAAGACGAAGACGCGTCGCAATTGACTACGGAGGCACAGCAGCGTCTGACGCCTATCTGCGCTTCGCCAGAACAGGCGAAAGGAGATCCGATAACAGTCGCGACTGATATTTACTCGTTAGGTGCGCTGCTGTATGAAATGTTGAGCGACCAAAAGCCCCACCGGTTTTCCACAGCCCGTCCCACGCGTGAGGAACTGGCCCTGGTGGTAGGTGAGCAAGTTCCGCGGCCGCCCAGCGCGGTTGCTTCTGATGCGGAAACCGCGCGGCTTTTGCGCGGTGATCTCGACGCGATCGTCCTGTTCGCGATGCGCAAGGAACCCAAGATGCGTTATCCGACAGTAGCGGATCTCGCGGCTGATATTCGCCGCCAACTCGCGCGAAAGCCGGTTGTCGCGCGTTACCCTACTCTTGGTTATCGCGCGAATTGTCTGGTCAAGCGGAATCGATCACGTCTCGTGACGAGCGCGGCTGTTGTGATTGTGATGGCCGGAGTTCTGTTCGCCTTTTGGACTCGATCTCAGCAAAATGCCGGTGAGGTGGCGGCAATCGCGCAAAAAAGTATTGCCGTGCTGCCGTTTGAAAATCTGAGTAGCGATCCGGATAATGCATATTTCGCGGAAGCCATTCAGGATGAAATCTTGGCACGGCTTTCCAAAATCGCGGACCTAAAAGTCATCTCACGGACCTCCACCCAGAAATACAAAAGCGCGCCAGACAATCTGCGCGAGATCGCGAAACAACTCAGGGTTGGAAATATTCTGGAGGGCAGCGTGCAAAAGAGCGGTGACGCTGTGCGGGTCAATGTGCAATTGATAAACGCGCTGAACGACGCCCATCTCTGGGGGGACGTTTATGAGCGGAAGCGGACGGATATTTTTGCGGTAGAAAGCGACATTGCCGAGACGATCGCTGACACGCTGCAGGCGAAGCTGACCGGCGCGGAGAAGCAGCTGATAGCAACCCAGCCGACGACTGACTTGACCGCCTACGAGCTTTATCTCAAAGGCCGTTCGCTCTGGAGCAAACGTGGCGGCGAAAATCTCCGACAGGCGATCGGATTTTATGAGCAGGCTATTGCGCGTGATCCGAAATATGCACTGGCTTACAGCGGGCTGGCGGAGGCTTACGTTCTCCTGCCAGTCTATACTGCGACGTCACCACGGGATGCCTACCCCAAAGCGAAGTCTGCCGCACTAAAAGCGCTGCAACTGGATGAGAAACTGGCGGAGGCACACACAGCGCTCGGATTGTTGCTGTGCAACGGCGACCTCGATATGGCTGGTTCAATATCGGAATTTCAACGGGCGATCGCGCTAAACCCCAACTACGCGACCGCGCACCAATGGTATGGAAACGGCCCGCTCCTCGCGCTCGGCCGGTTCGAGGAAGCGATCGCCGAGGGCAAACGCGCCATCGAACTTGATCCACTCTCGCCCATTATCAATGCGGACCTGGGGCAGAATCTGTACACTGCGCGTCGATACGATGAGGCGATCGCGCAGTTGCGCAAGACGCTGGAGATTGATCCGACGTTTTATTTCGCACATTATAATCTGGGCATGGCTCTTCAGCGAAAAGGCGACGTGCCGGCTGCGATTGCTGAATACACAAAGGCCCAGCAGTTGAGCGACGATCTGTTTATTCCAGTGCTGCTCGCGTCTGCCAAAGCGCAGTCCGGCGATAAAGACGCAGCTATCCAAATGCTGGCCGAACTGGAAGAGCTCAGCCACCACCGCTACGTGCCCGAATACCCGCGCACCCTGCTCTATCTAAGTCTGGGAAATCGCGACGAAACAATTCGACGGTTGGAGCGAGCTATCCTTGATCAAGAGAGTCTAACCATCACCATGATTAAAGCTGATCCGAAGCTCGATCCTCTCCGTGGCGATCCGCGTTTCGAGGCGCTGGTGCAAAAGGTGGTTGATGTTGAACATAAGTAACGAGTGAGAATCCGAAAGGATTCTTAGCTCGAAATCCCTAATATGATGACTCAGACCTCCCCGAACTCCCCCTTGTGCTCGTGCGTCTCGATCACGGTGCGAGCGTCATTGTAAACGCGAATCACGGCCCAAGACGTAGATTGGTGCCGGGTTTCATGTTGTAACGGGATAAAGCCGATTCGACCGGACCGAGCCTCAGCCCCGGCTCCAGCAGGGCGCAAGTGGCAGCTCGCCACGCTTGACATCCTACGTAGGGGTTAGGCCTTCGGTGGAATTTATCGTTAACCTCTTCCAGCTCCGCGATCTCGGTAACCGTAGGACAACCGTCGCGGCGGTTACCGGGGTGTAAAAGTGCA
>JBARAJ010000140.1:0-2631 GCA_049791915.1 Candidatus Udaeobacter sp. | reverse complement strand
TACGAGAGTAACACTACCAAAAGTAGCCCCAAAACGATTGGTGTTAGAGCCGTCAGTATTCTGGAGCCAAAAGGTTACGTCATACCCTTGGCCCGCCACGGTCGGCAGGACCTGATCAACAAAACCGTCGCTGCTACTCGGACCGGAGAATAATGCGAAGCTTCCCGAGTGCGGGATTGCCGGAGAACCGACGCCAGTGAACGAGGTATCTCCGCTGTCCACCCAAGGTGGTAAGCTACCCGTTTCGAAACCGCCGTTAACAACAGTGCAAGCCGGCGGCGTCCCGGTCGCCGTAGGTGTGGGGGTGGGTGTCGGTGTCGCAGTTGGTGAGGCCGTCGGTGAGGCTGTCGGGGTTGGCGTTGGTGACGGAGTTGGGACTTGCCCAGGGGCTTGAATTACAACCCCAATTGGTGAGCCGGTCTTAAAGAAGCCGACCGTTGCATCTGTAGGATTCGGCGCCTGGTCGGCGTCGAATCGGAAGTTATACAGCGTGCCCCAGCGAATCGCGTTCGCATTCTGGTTCTGCGCAAACGTTTCACTGTTCCAGGTTATGGAATCGGCCGCCTGAGTAACAGTCCAGGGAGCACTGCTGTAACCCTGACTGTTAAACGTGCCGTCGTTTGCCCAGGCGGGATGCTGAGGAGGAGCGTGAAAATCGATATTACTTATGTTGACGCCACTACCTAAAGGCACGCTGAACGATTGTATGGAACGGTCAAGGTTCATATCAAACAAAGCGTACTCATAGTGCCAGACTCCTTTGGAAGGGTTGGTTACCTTGTAGCCCATAAACCAAATACCATCGTTTCCGGGATCGGGTTCGATCTGGGTCACCGTCGCTCCCGTACCCGCCCAAAACTGGATAGCAGGCTGCATACGCACGGTGCTGGAAACAGGTGTAAAGTTAAAATTCGTGGGGCCGCCGCTGACAGTGAACTCACGATAGGAGAAATTGTTAAACATATTGCATTCCCCGGGATGCGACTGGCACCAGGTGTATTCATGCGGAGTAATATAGGCAGCTTCTCCAAAATAGGTCGCGCCTGGATTCTGTGTTGTGTTCAAGTCAGTCATGTTAACCAGAATCCGATGTGAGACGCCGTCGTGAACGTGGCCGTTGTGGTTGTTGGCGGTCGATGGGAATGATCCGGTGAAGGGATTGATCCACGCGCGCGAGCCGATGCTGCCTTGGTCGCCATTCAGGCTTGACACGTAAGGGTCCGAGCAGCCTGGGCACAAATGTGTGCCTGTCTCGCAACCACTGGTGTTACAAGTGCTGCAAACGCTCTCTTCCAATGCCTCAAAGGTATGTTTCATCCACGACTGGCCAATTTGTTCGAAGCGCTCGGTGTTGTCGGCGCCGCCGGCCATACGATAAAGATTTTGTGGCACGACGGGGTGATCGGTATTTGGTAACGCGAACCAATCGACCGGTTGATCGCCAATGTCGCAAGAGTCAGTTCCTATGGCCAGGCCAACCTGTGTCGCGTTGTTTCCCTGGTCGTCCACGTTTTCAATATCACCAACAATAACATCCGGCCCGTGTGTGTTTGGCGCTCCTGGACTAAGAGCATGTTGCACGGGCGGCATCACCAATGATTGCGGTTGCCCGTTAGCAAGCTGCGTGATCTCGACCGGCTGCATTGCCGCGCCGATGGAGATTGTTCCAACGGTCGCACCGGCATCGGACGGGCGGCCAAGAGCGTTGGCAAACTGCTTTGAAATGAGAAGCCGGCCATTGCTGATGGCAAGCGACTGCGCAGCGGGGTTGTAGTCGTACTGGTGTCCCTCGATATTGAAAAAGGTGAATCCTGTATTGCTGTCGCGAACTGCAAGATCAAAGCCTTGACCTGAAGGAAGTTTTTCCACTGTCAGCCGCTTAAGAGACGAGCTTAGTGCGGCAGGCAGATCGCTGTAGCCGGGGGCGTTGACCCCGGCCGAAGAGGAGTTTTGCAAAGCCAGTGTTATCGAGCCGGGCTGGAGCCCGCGTAACAAGTCGTTAAAGACAAGAACGGGAAAGAAAGAATTGGGCGCCGCAGCGAAGTGCAGCGCGACTGGCCTTGCCACGAGAGAATTGCTTCCATTCAATCCATTCAGGTCGAGCTGCATCGTTACGCTCGCGTCCTCGACAATCATCTTTTGAAGCGTTCCAGTCAGCGCTTCCGATGCATTCTGTTTGGATTGACTTGCGTTATTTCCCGAAGCATTCGCGAAAAACAGAACTGATAGCAAAGCGAAGCCGGTAAGTGTTATCTTTGACATTGTGGTGGATCCTTCTGTTAGGGTAGGCTTGGTGGAGATTAAGTAGTCATTTTTCTCAGGTGCTCGCGATAGAGCAAAAAAAGATTTCTAACAAACTCTTTACTTTCTAGGTAGCGCACCGGAGCAGGGTTAGGGGCGCGGAGGTGGAGTGGGACGAGGTCTTGGGGACGCCACCGGCCTTGGTGATGGAGTTGGCCGCGGTGTTGCCGTGGCAGTGGGTGTCGGCGTGGCACCGCCTGTGGGAGCCTGGATTGCAACAGTAATCGGCGATCCTGTCTTGAAGAAGCCGACCGTCGCGTTGGCACTTTGCGGAGGCTGGTCTGCGTCAAAGCGGAAGTTATACAACGTGCCAAAGCGAATCGCGTTGGC
>JBARAJ010000139.1:0-5108 GCA_049791915.1 Candidatus Udaeobacter sp. | reverse complement strand
TTCTTTTATTGTGGGTTGCGGGAGGCATATACACATTGCTCGGCGCGAGTTGTTTGACGGAGTTGGGCGTCATGCTCCCACGAGCTGGCGGTTTTTATGTTTATGTGCGGCGCGCTTTTGGCAACACGGCGGGATTTGCCGTCGGCTGGACTGACTGGCTCATGTACTGTTCGGTCCTCGGATACTTGTCGATCGCCATCGCCGAATTCATTGCGGCGTTGGGACTGATACCTATAAGCACCATTCGATTCCTCTCGGTTCTAATTCTCGTTAGCGTTGTGGCGTTGCAATGGTTGGGCATCCGCATCAGCAGCTTTTTTCAAGAAGTGACCACCTCAGTGAAATGCGTTGCGTTTTTGGCTCTTGTTGCAGCCTGTCTTCTTGTGTCAACCAACGGATCCTCATCGGCAGGCATCCCGTCATCGATGACATTCAGCGGGTTTGTTATTGCCTTGCAGGCGATTGTCATCACATACGCCGGGTGGCAAAGTCCCTTATATTTCATCGAGGAAGATCGGGACCCCGCGCGTAATCTTCCGCGAACTATGATTGGCGGTGTGCTGTCGGTGATCGGGATTTACCTGCTTGTTAATCTCGCGCTCCTCAAGGTATTGCCGATGTCGGAGCTCTCAGGCGCGACATTGCCGGCCGCCGACGCTGCAAGGGTGATCGCCGGCGCACACGGGCGGAATCTTATCATACTGTTGTCAGTGATTTCCCTCGTGCCGCTGTTAAACGCGATCACGATGATGGGGACGCGTGTCATTTTCGCCTTGGGACGTGACCAGCTGTTCTGGTCTCGCACATCGACCGTGAACCGCAGGGGCACGCCCGATACTGCAACACTGCTAACGGCGGCGGTCGCTGTTGGTCTCATCGCAACTGGCACATTTCAGCGCCTGATAGCAATAACATCTTTCTTTCTGGCAGCTAATTATGCTCTGTGTTGCGTCGCGTTGGTCGTATTGAGACGCCGAGAACCTGACTTACCACGATCTTATCAGGCTTGGGGATACCCTTGGTCGGTTTGGTTGGTTGCCGTCGGTAGCGTGATTTTTCTGTTTGGAATGTTGACGGAAGACATCTTCAACGGACTCGAGGCTTTCGGACTGCTTGCGATCGGTCTCATCGGACGCGCACTTTTCACTACGAAAGCTACTCCGTCGTGACTTGCGGCAGTGTAGCTGCCCCCGAAGCGCCGGCGCGCATAGTTGCGATAGATGGAACCAGCGCGGTCGATATCTAATATTATCCCTTTTCAGACACGAGGGTACTTGGTGTCTCGGCAACGGGACGGCGCTTTATCTGTTCCATCACGTCTCCGGCAATCATCTTAAGGAGGTCCTGTTCCTGCATTGTCATCTCCCGTGGTTTCGTGTCGAGAATACAAAGCGATCCAATCGGAAAACCATTAGGCCCGCGCAAGGGAACGCCAGCGTAAAACCGCAGGTCACGCTCTTTCACAAACGGGTTGTTTGCGAAGCGGGGATCTCGCGCCAGGTCGCGCACGATCAATACCTCGTCTTTGGCTATAACGTGGCCGCAAAGGGAAACGTCGCGCGAAGTGGACCGAACCTCGGCAAGATCGGCCGGCAAACCGGCGTGAGATTTGAACCATTGGCGATCCTTGTCGATTAGAGTTACAAGAGCCATCGACACTTTGAAAAGTTTCGTTAGGCGCTCCGTAACCTGATCGAAATCTGCCTCCGTAGGCGTATCCAGAAGATTTAACCCGTTAAGTTCCGCCAGGCGCTCTTCCTCGTTAGGCGGCGTAGGCGCGGGCAACATTGCGTCCGTGATTGCCGCAGTCATTTTGTAAACCCGTTGCACGGCGTCCGCCAGGGAAACGGTCACATCACTTACGTGTGCGCCACGCAAACGTTCTCTAAGTTTCTCTGCATCAAATCTGGCGCTCCACACGCCAACCAGGATTGTTACGCTTTTAAGTCGCTCCCGAATTGCCGAAGCGAGATGGCGGGCTTGAGCTATACTTGTCGGCGGCAATACCGACACGCAGATGCACTCGGGTTGAACCTCAACTGTGCGATCGATCAACTCCTCGTGTTTAAGCCGACCGGGCAGGTTTTCAGCTTCGAACCCCTGGTTTCGAAGTAGCTGCGCAAGCATTTCACCGGCAAGTTCGTCGCGAAATGCGCTCGCGGGAAGACACAGAACACGGCTGCCGATCGCAGGAACGACTCCGGTGAGGTTGTCACTTTTTTGCTCATCTGCATCCTTACGGGAGGCCTCCCAGCCGCTGAAATCATCTGTGATCTCGTGAATTCGCTGTAGCGCGGACGTCCGTTGCTCCCCGGTGAGCGAGCCCCTGTGCGCGTCGATTTCGACCGCTGCGATCGCCGGAATCAAAACCTTGTCGTAGAGCGCGGTCAGCGACTCCGTCTCCACATATTTGGTGACAAACTCTTCTGCGCTGTCCATCGAAAACGACAAGAGCCGATGGTAAAACTCCTCATGACCCGCCAGCGCGTGATCTTCGCTTAACAAGATTCCGAGAAACTCGAGCCGCGGAACATGTCGCCCTATCACCGCCAAACACACCGTCATAGGAGTAGAAAGCACGAGACCAACCGGGCCCCAAAGCCACGTCCAGAAGACGGCCGAAATGATCAACGCAATCGGCGAAACACCGGTATTCGCGCCGTAAACCCAGGGCTCGACAAAGTTTGACGCGATCGCCTCTAACACAATGAACAAAGCGATCGTCATCAGCGGCGTAAACCAACTGCTCGAGATTGCGAACGAGAGTAGCACCGGCAAAAGAGCGCCAACCCATGCACCGACGTAGGGAATGAATCTCAGCACTGCGGCCAACACTCCCCATAACGCCGCATTGGGAACTCCGATAAACTGCAGCCCAAATGCAACACAGATGCCGTAACACGTGTTGACGAGGAACTGGGTGGAAAGGTAACGCGATACACGACGTCCAGCGTCTTCCATCGCGCGCGTGGTTGTGCTGATGCGCCCCTGCCCCACGAGACGAATCAATCGGCCGCGAAGATCTTCTCTCTTCAGTAGCATGAAGATTACCAGCAACAGCACTAACGCAGCGGTGCCAAGCGGACTCAAAATCGCGCTGAGAGTCTCCTGCATTAATTGTGGAATCGCGCTTCGCCCTTCGATGACTTTCACCGGGATAGGACTCGCAACAGGCGGAGGCGTCCTGGTCGAAGAATCACTGCGAGCTCGGTCCGTCGACGGCGCAGGGCTGGGCGCAACCAGTTCGTTTTGCAGCACGTGAACACTCGATGAAAATCGCGCCAGCGGGCCGCCAGCAGGAAGTCTCAGTGATCGGATTTTGGCGACGATGTTCGCCTGGTAATCGGGCAATTTGGCAGCCAGATCGATGACCTGGCTGCCAATAACCCAACTCGCTCCGGCGAAAATGGTGAACATCGCAATGACCGTCACTAACACAGCCGCGATGCGTCCGATCCAACGCTCCAGGCGTGTGACCAACCTCGAAAGTAAAAACGTGATCAGCGTGGCCAGGGCAATTGGGACGAACACTGAGCGCCCGAAGTAAAGTGCGGCGACGACAAATGCGATAAGCAAAAGCCCCCAGATGCCACTCAGCGCAGCAGTGGTAGTTAGCGACGAAGGTCGGGTACGCATTCGTGAATCAACTGCCCCGGCTCGTTCGATGGTCCGGGGTGAATGCATTCGAAATTATCCTCTTTTGGCAACGCGACGGACAGATTGACCGCGCCACGCAACAATGATGTTATCCTCTGGCGATCCTCGCTCCTCCGCGGCCATGAATCGCATCAACGTCCGGCTGTGCGTGTGTTGATACTGAAGTTTCGACCAGTGACGTGCTTGCATCATTTCATGCTCCAGACACTTCCTTTACCTTCAGCAAACCAAAGCTTGTGGCAACTTGCGTCACCATTCTGTCAGCCGCATCAGTGTCCGCCTGTAACGGTGTAACCGGCCGCTCGTAAATCTTCAGCCAGTTCTAATTCCATCTGAACTGCGGCTTCAAACGGCATCGGGTTCAAATGTTCGTAAAGCTCTGGCATCAGTCGCACGCCATATTTCCTGACAACCCAGGCTGATTTGTAGCCGTTTTTATGATTTTCGAACCGATGATCGACTGGAATTCCTGTCATCCCGACATATACGCACGGCTTCAGCGGATCGCGTTTCGGATTTAGCCGCAAAATAGAAGGATGTTTTGCGACAGCGTCGCTCAATAGAACCACATAAACGTTGTGGTGAAACCGGTCTTTAGTCTGCAGCGATGGCTTTTTCCGTTTCAATTCGCAGGCCGAATGCACTTCGCCAGGATTGACAAGTCTAAGCTGCGCTCCGTCGTGACGGTGCCCGGTGCGATTTCATCACTTCTCCAGTTTGAAGGCAACTGTTGCCAATGGGGGCAAGTGAATGATGATGGAATGTTCGCGGCCCATCCACTGGCGGGCTTCGCTCTGGACGCCGCCTAGGTTGCCTACATTGCTGCCGCCATATGTTTCTGCGTCGGTGTTGATGAGCTCACGATAGAAGCCGGACTCGGGAACGCCTAACCGATAGTTGTAGCGAACGACGGGCGTGGCGTTCACGATAAACACGACAACCTCGCCGTCTCGAGATTTTCGCAGAAACGAGATCACGCTGTTATCGGCGTCGTGAAAATCGATCCAGTCGAATCCATCGTAAGTGTCATCCAGTTGCCAGAGCGCGGACTCGTTTTTGTAAGTGTAATTCAGATGTTGAACCAGCCGGCGAACTCCGTCGTGGCGCGGCAACTTCAGCAGTTCCCAGTCAAGCTGGGTGTCGTGGTTCCACTCGTTGGATTGGCCGAATTCGCCGCCCATGAACACCAGTTTTTTTCCGGGGTGCCCGTACATCCACGCCAGGAACATTCGAAGATTGGCGAACTTCTGCCATTCGTCGCCCGGCATTTTGGATAACAACGAGCGCTTGCCGTACACGATTTCATCGTGGCTAAGCACGAGGATAAAATTTTCCTGGAACGCGTAGAGCAGCGAGAACGTGATATTGCCGTGGTGATAGCGCCGGTAAATCGGATCGATGCTCATGTAATCCAGGAAATCGTGCATCCAGCCCATGTTCCATTTGAACCC
>JBARAJ010000138.1:0-4790 GCA_049791915.1 Candidatus Udaeobacter sp. | reverse complement strand
CGGTAATGCTCTGACTTGAACGGGCCGTCGACAGGGACGCCGAGGTAATCGGCTTGCTTGTCGGAGAGCTTTGTAAGTTTGACGCCGATTTTCTCCAAATGCAGGCGCGCGACTTCTTCGTCGAGTTTTTTTGGCAAGACGTAAACGCCGACTTTATAGGTGTCGCGGTTTTTCCACAGATCCAATTGTGCGAGGACCTGATTGGAAAATGAATTGGACATGACGAAGCTCGGGTGACCTGTGGCGCAACCGAGATTCACCAGGCGCCCTTCGGCGAGCAGGAAAATTTCGCGTCCGTTCGCGAAGGTGTACTTATCTACCTGCGGTTTGATGTTGGTTCTCTTCACGCCTTTGGCTTCGTTGAGAGCGTCCACTTGAATCTCGTTGTCGAAATGGCCGATGTTCGCGACGATGGCCTGATCTTTCATCCGCTGCATGTGCTCCAACGTGATCACGTCAAGGTTGCCGCTCGCGGTGATGTAAACGTCGCCGCGGCCCAGCGTGTCTTCGATGGTCGTGACCTCGTAGCCTTCCATCGCTGCTTGTAAAGCGTTGATAGGATCGACTTCGGTAATGACAACGCGCGCACCCTGGCCGCGCAACGATTGCGCGCAGCCTTTGCCAACGTCACCGTAGCCGCAAATGACGGCGACTTTTCCGGAAAGCATAACGTCGAGTGCGCGATTTAACCCATCGACGAGGGAATGCCGGCAGCCATAGAGATTGTCGAACTTCGATTTGGTGACTGAATCGTTGACGTTGATCGCGGGAACGAGCAGCCGCCCTTCCTCGTGCATCTTGTAAAGGCGATGCACGCCGGTGGTGGTCTCCTCAGACACACCGTGCCAATCCTTCATGATCTCGTGCCAGCGATAGGGATTCTCGCGCTGAATTTCGAGCAGCAGGTCCTTGATGATTTGCTCTTCCTTGTTTGCCGATTTCGTCTTCGCCCAATCGCTGCCTTCTTCCAGTTCGTAGCCTTTATGAATGAGCAATGTTGCGTCGCCACCATCATCGACGACGAGTTGCGGGCCTTTGCCTTCGGGATGCGAGATTGCGCGATACGTGCAACGCCAGTAGTCCTCAAGCGATTCGCCTTTCCAGGCGAACACAGCGATGCCGCGCTTGGCCATGGCCGCGGCAGCATGGTCTTGGGTGGAAAAAATATTGCAGCTTGCCCAGCGCACACTCGCTCCGAGATCGGTAAGGGTCTCGATCAACACCGCGGTCTGGATCGTCATGTGCAACGATCCGGTGATGCGCACACCTGCCAGTGGTTTCTGCGGAGCATATTTTTCGCGGATCGCCATCAGCCCGGGCATTTCCTTTTCCGCGATAGAAATTTCTTTCCGACCAAAGTCGGCCAACGAAATATCGGCGACTTTGTAATCGGTTTCGGTTCGTTCGATTGTCGATGTTTTCATAAAATTACTTGGCGGCCTTCCTTAGCTCGTCCGCTTTGTCAGCCCTTTCCCAGGTGATGTCGGGATCGTCAATTTTGCCGAAGTGACCGTAATTCGTGGTCTTAGAATAAATCGGACGGAGAAGGTTGAGCTGTTTGATGATAGCGGCCGGTTTGAAGCTGAACGTGGCGAGCACGGCCCGTTCGATTGCTTCTTCATTAACTGCGTGCGTGCCGAACGTGTCGATGTGAACACTGAGCGGCTCCGGATGGCCAATGGCATAAGCGAATTGCACTTCGCATTTTTTCGCCAGACCTGACGCCACCACATTTTTCGCAACCCAGCGTCCCATGTAAGCAGCGCTGCGATCGACTTTGCTCGGGTCTTTTCCCGAGAACGCGCCTCCGCCGTGTCGGCCCATTCCGCCATAGGAATCGACGATGATCTTGCGCCCGGTTAAGCCGGCGTCGCCCTGGGGGCCACCGATCACGAAGTTGCCTGTAGGATTGACGAGGAATTGTGTCTTCTCGCTTAGCATTTCCTTAGGCAATACTTTCTTGATTACCTCCTCGATTACGAAACTGCGGAGTTCCGAATGTTTCACGTCGCGCGTGTGCTGGGTCGACACAACCACGCAAGAAATGCCGATAGGTTTGCCTTCTTCGTAGATCACTGAAACCTGCGATTTCGCGTCCGGTCGCAGCCAGCCGACTTTGTAATTCTTGCGAATACGGGTGAGTTCGCGCCCGAGCCGATGTGCAAACATGATGGGTGCCGGCATGAGTTCCGGCGTCTCGTCGCACGCGTACCCGAACATCAATCCTTGATCGCCAGCGCCTTGTTCTGCGGTGTCCTTACCTTCAACTTCGCGAGCGTCCACGCCCTGCGCAATATCGGGCGATTGTTTAGTGATGATGTTGGTGATGAAAATTTTGTCGGCGTGAAATACGTCGTCGTCGTTCACGTAACCGATGTTGCGAACGGTCTCGCGCACGAGCTCTTCGACCGGTAGCACACTCGCCAGCGGCTTGTCTTCAGACAGGCTTGGAATGGTGATCTCGCCACCTACGACGACGATGTTGCTTTTGGCGAAGGTTTCGCAAGCCACGCGACTGCGCCGGTCCTGCTTGATGCATGCATCGAGCACGGCGTCTGAAATGGCGTCGCAAACTTTGTCGGGATGACCTTCACCGACTGATTCGGATGAAAATATGTAACGGCGGGACATGGCTCAAAAGAATGTGGTTCGCTAAAGTGTTACAACGTTAAATGAGATTAGCCGAGGGACGGGAGTTCAACCGTTGTAACGATTAACGTTTAAACGATGTGACGTCGTCGCCAGCGACATATTGACCAATCATGATGCGTCGATATATCGTAGCCTCCAATCATGGCGTCAACCATTAATTTGTTGCGGTTGCTGGCCGATCCGACACGTCTGCGGCTGCTGCTGCTTCTCGAGCAGGAAGAACTTTCGGTCGCTGAATTGCAACAAATTCTGGGCATGGGGCAGTCTCGCATTTCGAGTCATCTCGCTCAGTTGAAGCGGTCCGGCGTGGTGGCTGATCGGCGCGTCGGAAAGAATGTTTATTATGGCGCGAACCACAATGGGCGGAACGCGCAGCGTGAGCGTGTGGCGGAAATCACGCGACTCCTGGCGCGCGAACTGCACGAAGGCTCGCGCGATCGCACAAGTCTGAAGCTTGTGCTCCAGAAGCGACAGGATAAGGCGCGGAAATACTTCGATGAGCTCGCTGGCAAATTTGGTCGAGGCTATGTGCCGGGGAGATCGTGGCAAGCGCTGGCGCATACGCTGATCACGTTACTCCCGCCGTTGACCGTTGCCGATTTGGGAGCAGGCGAGGGGACACTCTCACAATTGGTGGCGAAGCGAGCGCGCAAAGTTATTGCAATCGATAATTCGCCAAAGATGGTCGAGTTCGGGTCGCAACTGGCGAAGAAACACGGATTCAAGAATCTTGAGTACCGGCTGGGCGATATTGAGGACCCGCCGATCGCGAAAGACAGCGTCGATCTTGCATTTCTTAGCCAAGCGTTGCACCACGCCATTCATCCCGAGCGCGCCATCGGCGCTGCTCACCGGATTTTGAAACGCGGCGGGCGCCTGGTGATCCTTGATCTATTGAGCCATCGGTTCGAAAAGGCGCGTGAGCTTTACGCGGACCACTGGCTCGGATTCAGCGAAGTGCAGTTGCACCAACTCCTGGAGAAAAGCGGCTTTCGAGATATCGAGGTCAGCGTCGTCTCCCGGGAAAAGCAGAGCCCGCATTTTCAGACTGTCTTTGCCAGCGGCGTTAAGTGAACGCCGAAGCTGCCTCGGCTGTCAATGACTGAGGCCCTTGGTTTTATGGTCTCGACCGAGAAATCTGTAGCCTTGCCCGGGTTCTTTGAAGAAGTGAGGCGGCGTAAGGTGTATCGGGTGGCTGCGGCCTACGTCATCGCGGCGGGCGGCATCATTCAATTGGCTTCGGCGGCGTTTCCTGCATGGGAATTACCGAACTGGACCCTGCGCATGCTAATCGTGTGTTTGCTGATGGGATTTCCGCTAGCGCTCATGCTTGCGTGGGCGTTCGACATTACTCCGGATGGCATTCAGGTCACCCCTGATACGGCGGCGTCCAGCACGCACACTCATCGTAACATGATCCTGCTCATCGGCGGCGGGCTGATCCTTTCGGCCGCTGCGGGATTCTTTCTGCTGCCTCGGGTCGCTGCGCATAAAGTCGACCGGTCTATTGCAGTGTTGCCGTTCCAAAACCTCAGCGACGAGAAGGAAAACGCCTACTTCGCGGACGGCATTCAGGATGATCTGCTCACCAACTTGTCGAAGATAGGCGATCTGAAGGTGATTTCACGCACATCGGTTATGCCTTTTCGCGCCACGCAATCTAATGCTCGCGAGATTGGAAAAGCCCTTGGCGTCGGCACTATTCTCGAAGGAAGTGTTCGCCGGGTCGGGAATCGCGTGCGCGTAAACGTGCAATTAATCAATGTTGAGAGCGACCAGCACATCTGGGCGGAAGACTACGACCGGGAGCTGACCGACGTCTTCGCCATTCAAAGTGATCTCGCTCAAAAAATCGCCGGTGAGCTGCGCGCTCAATTGTCTCCCACCGAAAAGGCGCAGATTCAACGCAAGCCGACCGAGAACAGCGAGGCCTACCTGGCTTTTGTGGAGGGGCACGATCTGCTGACGCGTCCAGATAGAATGCGCGTCGACACTGAGAGGGCTGAGCAACTCTTTGAGAAGGCGACCAGGCTCGATCCAAATTTTGCTGGTGCCCTTGCAGCATTGGCGTGGGTCGAAGACTGGATCTATCACACCTTCGATCCCACGCCCGCGCGTAAAGCAAAAGCGCAGGCAGC
>JBARAJ010000137.1:0-4016 GCA_049791915.1 Candidatus Udaeobacter sp. | reverse complement strand
GAATGCAAAGCCAGGAAGTTATTTGCGTCGATGCGCGCGGTGGTCCGCTCACGTTGACACGGAAAACGGCTAATGATAGCGTCCGCCAAATTTACGCGGAAGTCCGTAAAAGGCGGGAGATAACGCGTTTACCGTTCCAGACTTGCACACGTTATTGAATAGTCAGGTTTTGGTGCTCAACCGGCTTTGGCAGGCGGTGAACATCTGCTCTGCTCGCCGCGCCTTTTCGCTCGTATACGCAGGGCACGCCCAGATTGTTTCTTCGGATGACGCGAGCAACTTTTCGACGCACGACTTCGAAAGCTGGCGCGATCTGTCCACGAACGCGCCCGATCATGAATTGGTCACCACCATCTCGTTCAAGATCCGTATCCCGCGGGTGATCGTGCTGCTCGTGTTCGATCGGCTTCCAAAGAAAGAAGTAAAATTCACCCGACACAACGTATTTGAGCGCGACAAGAACACCTGCCAGTACTGCGGCGAACTCTTCGATCGCAGTGACCTTAATCTGGATCACATCGTGCCGCGCGACCGGGGCGGTACAACGACTTGGGAAAATGTGGTTTGCTCCTGTATTCCGTGCAATACGCGCAAAGGCAACCGGCTTCCACGCGAAGCGCATATGAGATTGATCCGTAAACCTAAGCGGCCGAAGTGGCGGCCGTTTGTGCAGATCACCTTTGCCGCTCCTCAGCACGATCTCTGGAAGCACTTCGTCGATCTCGCGTACTGGAACGTCGAGTTAAGCGACTAGTCGCTGCTCAAGGAGCAGACGGCTTCCCAGCCGTCATGCTCACATTTCGACGTCTGCCCAAGCCGTCGCTCCTTGTTAGCGCTTCAGCGCGTCAAGAATGGGTTGCGGATAAACGCCCAGCCAAATTGTGGCGACAATCAAAGCGCTGATCGCTATGCGCGAGAGTCCGTTCACAGGAATAGCGTCGGTCTTGGAATCAGACTGCCAATACATCGCGCGGACGACCTTGAGATAATAATAGAATCCGCACCCGACCGTGATCACCCCCACGATGACGAGCGCGATCTGGCGCTGCAGAACGGCTGCGTAAAAGATGTAGAACTTGCCGAGAAATCCTGCCGTAAATGGGACACCGGCGAGCGAGACCATTCCGATCAGCATCGCGAACGCGAGAAATGGCGAACGTTTGGCCAGACCATCAAAATCGGAAATTTCTTCACCGGTTTGCTGCGCGACGATTATCAGCACTGCAAAGCTCAGCAGTGTCATCAACAAGTAAGCGACGAGATAGAAGGTAATCGCGCGGACATCGAAACAGACCACGCCGATCAACAGATAACCCGCATGTGCAATGCTCGAGTACGCGAGCAGTCGTTTCAGATTCGTCTGCGGCAGCGCTGCAAGATTGCCGTAGATCAATGTGAGCAATGCGATCACAAAAATCAGCCGTTGTGTTTGCGGCAGGTTCATGAACGGTTGCAAAACACGTATCAACACGACGAACCCCGCTGCTTTCGAAGCCACGGAGAGATACGCAGTCACTGGCGTAGGCGCACCTTGATAGACATCCGGCACCCAGATTTGAAAGGGGACGGCCGCAATTTTAAAACCGAGTGCGACCAGAACAAATACCATGCCTAACAAGGCTGCACCGGAGTAGCTGCCGAGATTCGCCAGTGCCGCCGTTAACCGATAGAGATTTGTCTGGCCGGTCGCGCCGAAAATCCATGCAATTCCGTATACGAGAAACGCCGTGGAAAGCGCGCTTAGCACGAGATACTTCGTTCCCGCTTCGAGCGTCGTAGGATTGCGCCGGGTAAAACTGACTAGCACATAGAACGACACGGTGACGAGCTCGAGCGCGACAAAGATGAAAACGAAGTCGATCGCCGAAACGAGGTACATCAGGCCGGCACAGGTAAAAAGAGGGAGCGCGACAAATTCGCCGAGACTTGCCGGCGCCGTAACGCCGGGAAAGAAGCTGCGCACCACTGGCGCGTAATCGATCATCATGATCAGCACAAAAATGGTGGTTAACAGCGCGAACTGCTTGAAGAAGATCGCCAGCCGATCCGCCGTATAAAAACTCCAGAAACCGGTTACGTAAGCCGGCGAGGGAGAGGGAGCGACAAAGAAACTGGCGAGGAGAACCATCGCGAGCCCGGTAATTGCAGCGTAAGCTAAAACGCGCTTGTCGATTTTCTCGGCAAACGCTTCGGTCATCAGGATCACCATCCCAAGCACCAGCACCGCAATCTCAAGTAGGGGCGCAGTGATCGAAGTCATCTCCGAGCAAGCTCGTTGTAGCCGCCTCGCTGCGTCGAGGCGCTTGGGCGATGTTGCTTCCTGAAGCACGGCGACACAGCGCCCTGGCTACAGGTCTGCGTATCTCCGTTAGCCGAGAGAAAAGTCCCGAAGGTCAGCGCCACATTTCGCACAAAAATTTGCGGGAAAAATCCAAAGCAGAGAAGTGCTGCCACGAGCAGCGTGACAGGGACACGTAAGGCTGGGCTAAGATCGGGCAGTTTTTGCCATTGCTCGCGAATAGAGCCCATGAACGTCCTGCGGTAGGCGCGCAACATGTAAACCGTCGATAGCACCACGCCCCACAGCGCAAGCACAGTTGCGATTTGGAAAATGTGAAACCGCCCGATTTCCCAGCCGTTCCTGAACGCGCCAAAAAAGATCATGATTTCCCCGGCGAAATTGGCAAAACCCGGAAGACCGATTGCCGCGAAGACGCCAAGTCCAAACGCCAGCCCGGCGAAAGGCATGACCCTCGCAAGTCCACCGAGTTCATCAAAAGCCAACGTGCCCGTTCGCCGTCGCAATTCGCCTGCGATACCAAATAGCAGCGCGATTGAGAGACCGTGAGCGAACATCAACACAACGGCGCCGGTCACGCCGAGAACACCAAAGCTGGTGATTCCGAGAAAAATGTAGCCCATGTGCATTACGCTTGAATAACCGAGCATCCAATCGAGTCGCTTTTGCGCGATGGTAACCAGTCCGACGTAGATGATGTTGCCGAGTAACAGCACGATGAGCAGAGTCGCCCAATGACGGGCGCCCTCGGGCAGCATCGGAATGGCTAAACGCAAGAGCCCGTAAAGTCCGAATTTTTTTAGGACGCCTGCGTGCAGCATCGCAACGGGCGCAGGCGCCGCGGCATACGCTTCGGGCGCCCAAGTGTGAAACGGAAAGAGCGAGATCAGAATTCCGAAACCGATAAGCAACAGCAGATAAACATGCCGTTGCGCGTCCGGAGAGATCTGGCCCATTCCAGCTGCAGTCTGCAACACGCGAATATCAAAACTCCGCGAGGCGAGAGGAAAGCTCTGGTAAAGCAAGATCAGGCCGAGCAGCAGAATGAAACTGCCGATTGCCAGATAGATTGTGATTTTCCAGGCCGCTGCAACCCGATTCCCGCTGCCCCAGATTCCGATCAACAAGAACGTCGGGATTAGCGCGAGTTCGTGAAACGCATAAAAGAAAAATAAATCGATTGAAGCAAACGCGCCGATCGCGCCGCCAGAAATGAACAGAAGACAGCCATAAAACGCGTTTTCATATTTCTCGATCGTGCCGGCGAACCACACCGCAGCCAGCGTGACGACGCTTGCGAGCAGCACCATGATTACGCTCAAGCCGTCGACGCCAGTGGTGAAGTTAAGCCGCCACTCGGGAGAGATGCTAAACGATGTGACGTGTTGGAAGTCGGCGTAACGGTGGTCGAGGGAAGCAAATAAAAATAGCGCCGCTGCAAAGGTCAAAACCGACGCGGCCAACGCAGTCTTCCGTGCGGGCGCGCCAAGCATGATCAGAACGGCCGCAACGATCGGACAGAAAATAGTGAACAGAACCATTAGCGCATAACTGCAAAGTAAATGAGAGCGACAACACCGAGACCGAAAAGGAACGCGTATGCTTGAAGATTGCCGACTTGGATTAATCGCAAGACCGCGCCGATGCCCCAGGCTCCTCGACTGCTTCCCCCCACCGCGCCTGCATCGATGACCCAGCGATCAATGAAGGCTGCCAC
>JBARAJ010000136.1:0-7048 GCA_049791915.1 Candidatus Udaeobacter sp. | reverse complement strand
GTGCCGTGGCCTTTGCCGGTCGCGCTCAAGCTGCCGAACAAATGGACTTTGAGCCCGGTCGCCTTGGCGAGTTGATCAGCCGGCAGCTTCGTGCAGCGCTGGTAAAAATCGTAAGTGATACGCATCGGGCCGATCGTGTGCGAACTTGAAGGGCCGGGGCCCACTTTGTAGAATTCATCAGCGAGTGTCATGACGGGGCCCTTCGACTGCTTTACGACGTTGAGATGGGGTGAGAGCGTCGCACCCATCTTCGGCGCCGCTGCTTCCTTCGCGGCCTGTTTGATGTTCTTCGCTGAGGGCGTGTTGCTCATAGTTGTAGCTGCTGGTTAGGGTTGCACTTTTTGCGTGCCTGGAAGTTCTTAACTGCTCTGATATCCCTCACTTTGGATTCCGTCGATGTAACCCCGCGCGCCGGTCTTTACGTTGGCAGCGTTTCCTTCATCGGTGTCGATGTGCATGGCGAGTTTGAAAGTTGGGTCCACCCGCACCAGGACATCTCCGAAAATTAGTTCTCGATTGCCCGCGATTCGTACGCGCACGAAGGATTTATCGCGGACTCCGTAACGAAGAGCGTCTTCCGGGCTCATGTGAACATGTCGCAACGCGCAAATCACTCCGCGATCGATCTGGATGCTGCCGGTCGCACTTTCGAGCGTGCAACCGGGTGTATCCGCGATGTCGCCGCTTTCCCGGATAGGAGGATGAATGCCGAGCTTGAATTGCTCGGTCATCGCGATCTCGACCTGCGTGTATTTTCGCGCGGGTCCAAGAATGCGGACGCGCTCTATGCGACCTTTCGGTCCGACGATCGTCAGTTGTTCCTTGCAGGCATACTGACCGGGTTGTGAGAGATCGGCGTGCTTGATGAGTTGATGTCCTTTGCCGAATAGGGCGTCAACGTGTTCCTGAGTGAGATGAATGTGGTGTGCCGAGGTCTCGACGAGAAAAGGTTGTTGTTTCTGCGCCTCCAACACGCGCGTGATATAAGAGCGGCTTAGCGCGCGCAACGCTTCGCGCGCCATCATGCGTTCCTCGTCTGTGGGCACGACCAGCACCGCCACTTTCGAGTAATCGGTCGAGATGCGACTGACCTCGTCAGCCCGCGCATCTTGGTTGCGCGAGCCGTCGAGCCTGATGCCCATGCACTCCAAACCCTGCAACGCCAGCGCGCGAACCACTGCGCTTCCCTGGCCGACACCGCCGGTGAAAATCACCGTGTCGAGCCCGCCCATGGATGCGACGTACGCGCCGATGTACTTTCGCACGCGATAACAGTAGGCTTTGAGCGCGATCAAAGCGCGTTGATGACCCTGATCGGCTGCTCGAAGAACTTCGCGCATGTCACTTGAAACGCCCGATAAGCCCAGCAGACCGCTTTTTTTGTTCAACAAATCTTCACTCTTTGAAGCGGAAAGTTTGCTCTCGCGTTCAAGGAACGCGAGGACGCCCGGATCAAGGTCACCGCAGCGCGTACCCATGATCAATCCTTCCAGCGGCGTGAAGCCCATTGTCGTATCCACCGAGCGCCCATGATCTATAGCGCACATGGATGCTCCATTGCCAAGGTGGCAGCTCACAAGGCGCAACTCGTCAGGCCTTCGCTTCAAGAATTCGGCTGCTCGCAATGCAACGTAATTATGTGAGGTCCCATGAAAACCAAAGCGACGCACTCCTTTCTTTTCGTAGAACTCGTACGGTAGTCCGTAGAGAAATGCGTACGCCGGGAGCGTGTGGTGAAACGCAGTATCGAACACGCCCACATGAGGCACAGCTGGAAACAGCTTCCGCATCTCGCGGATGCCCGCGATGATCACTGGATTATGCAGCGGCGCCAGCGGATTTAGTTTTTCCATTTTCGCTAGAAGCTCATCGCTGAGGAGGGTGGCTTCAGTGAATTTCTCGCCGCCGTGAACAATGCGATGTGCCACGACAGTCACTTCGCTGGGGCTGCTGATGACGCCCGTGTCCTTCGAAGTGAGTTCCGCAATCATCGCCTTGAAGGCAGCCGCGTGATCTCCTTTTTCCAGATCGCGCTCTAGTTCGGCCTTCGGTCCGCGATGCTTCAGGCGAGTGCCGTCGAGGCCGATGCGTTCAACGACACCTTGCGCGTGCCGCGATTCATCCGTCGTATCGTAAAATGAATATTTCAGCGAAGAAGATCCGACGTTGATAACAAGGATTTTTTCGGGTCTCTCGCCCTTGAGCTTGAGTCCGTAGGGATCATTACCCTGTTGAAGAGCAGCCTTCGTTTTTGCCGGATCGGCCACCAGCATTCTTGTCCGATCAGCGATCGTCCGCGAAATGTGCCGCACCGCCCGCGGCTCGGCGACAATTATTGATTGAAAGAGCGATACCGGAACAAGCAAAACCTCGCAGTGCGTCTCCGCGATGAAGTCGGCGAGCAATGGATTGCCCGTCATCAAGGCTGCTTCGGCGAATGTATCGCCGGTCTTCAATAATCCCAGCGGTTGGCGCGTGCCGTTGCTCATCGCGAAGACCGCCACCGTCCCGTTTAATACAACTCCAAAGTGCGTAGCTTCTGCACCTTGATGAGCGATAGCTTCGTTCGTCTCAAACGATTCGACGACCGAACCGTCTACCAACTCATTGACGCGCTCATCGGTGAACTCTTTAAAAACACCAACTCGCTCTTTAATGAAGGTTCCCGTGTCCACGATCAAATTCCTTTGAGTTTTTAACGTGGTT
This sequence comes from Candidatus Udaeobacter sp., assembly GCA_049791915.1. Classification (GTDB taxonomy): domain Bacteria; phylum Verrucomicrobiota; class Verrucomicrobiia; order Chthoniobacterales; family UBA10450; genus Udaeobacter. The sequence goes on along the minus strand of JBARAJ010000136.1, from coordinate 4,342 downwards.
CCTAAGGGGCGGCTGGCATGTTGGACTTTAGTCCCATGCGCGAGCAAATGGTTTAGTGAAGAAACAGAGTCGCCGGGGAAATCGTAATCAACTCGATCAATCAAAAATTCAGGGCAACGGTAAAAATGAACGTTGAATCTCTCGAACCGGGACTCAGCCAGTAGGTCGTAAAATCGATCTTTTTGTACCTGAATCCGACTAGCGGGCCGCGCCGGATGTCGAAGTTGCTCCCCAAAGCCTTGGTCCGGTCGACTACTATTCCGGCACGAAACCAGGTTACAGGTGCGTAGCTAAGCTCCGACCAGGTATAGAAGAAATTTCCAGAACGAGTTCCAGCATCGAAGAAATACTCACCTTGAGTAAAGAACTCGATCGGCTTGTAGCTGAGCGATAGACTGTAGCCGGGGGCAATTCCCGTGATGTCTCCGAAGACACCGCCGAGCATGGGTGCTGCCTCGAGTACCAACTTCTCTCCCACACTGAAGTTATAGCCTAACCAGAGCGACCCTGTTTTGATCGCTTCATAATTGTAGCGCGCTTCGAGGTGTAGCCAGCCCCGATCTACCACAAGGTTTGGGTTAGCATAGTCGCGGCCATTCTGAACAAGATACGTGGAAGTGGATAGTGAGCATTCCCATTCGCTTTTCGCTGTTTGGTCAGCAACATCCAGCGGAACGTCTGTCTCAGTTCCACCTAACGAGAGGGAAACTACGGAAGCCAGAGCGGTCGCCAAAACCGCGCATTGGACATTCATTCTTAACCTCCGAGCAGAATCGCGACACCGACGAGCACAAGGCCAATAATAACCATCGCGGTTCCCGCGATCCGGCGATCAGTCCCAGCATGTTGCGCCCATTTTTGCCCAACCCAGAAGAGCAGAACGAGCAAAAGAAAATTGGAGACGCGCAACGCGAAATGCGGCTGGGAAAAAATGAAAAATGGAATTGCCGCCGGCAGGCACGAGACGAAGACCAGCAAGAAACAGGCAAGCGCGCCGTAAAGGTCGTCTTTCGTCACGCCTGGTCTCGTGATCCGCGCCTTCGCTACGTGATTAAGAATGGACCGGCTGAAAGCTTCACGCTCTTCGGGATCCAATAGCGATTGAAGTTCCGGCTCGACTTCGTTTTGAATGATGTCGAGGGCTGCGCGCGCGTCGCGAGCACCTTGAACCGCCTCGATCAGTCGAACTTTGCCGCTGCGTTCGGTCAGACAGTTCATGATGTACATAACCCCATCAATGATCCCCCACGCGAGATTGCAGCCGATGGCGGCCAGCAGAAGCTGACGAACTCCGGCCCGCCCTTCAGCAACCGTCAATCCAGCAGTCAACGTGACGGTCAACACCATGATCAAACCAAAAAGAATTTCGCCTAAGCGGCCCGCAGGATCGAGGTATTTGGGCACAAAACGCTTCATTCTTTCTTTGCCTCGCCATCTTCCGGTCTGTGCATTTGCGCTAAACATTATGTCGAAATGTAAATTCGGAACGCGTAAAACCAGCGCCGGAAGAACTTCGCGCGACTCACGTCGCATCGGCACCTTGTTCGCAGCATAAGGTAAGGACCTGAGATGAGCAGCACGAGCGGTTCATTCCTATTGGACCAAAGTCCTATGGCGTCCTCGACCGGAAGCTTGGTACTTATTCTCCGGCAGAGTTCGAAGCAAGGACATCTGCGCCAAAAGAAACCGACCTCGCAAATGGCTAACCATTAATTTCAATCCATAAAAATCATGCCTACTCAATCGTCAAAAGCATCCAAGTCCCCATCCCATTATTCTGTCGGTATGTTTAGCGCCGGCGAGGCTCGCTGTGATCGCTGGCAGGATCTGGCTCATGCTGGCCAAACTCTTGTCGCCCAATCTTCCTCCGACTCTTCGACTAAGGAAACGCTCGCCACAGTGGAAGCTTTGCTTGCGCCGCTTAGTGCCATGGAGACTTTCCGCGCTTATCCGGGGGAGGCGATGATGACTGCGCTGAAAGATGCGCTCAGCCGGCGTGACTATTCGAGCTTCTCGAGAATCACGAACCGCATCGCGAAGGCAATCATTACCGGATCGTATCGTCGTTCCGCGAATGCCTGGAAGGTGGGCGAGGAAGGAGAGAAGGAAGGAAACGATCGCCTGATGAAGGACTATTTTGATACGGGCGATCTCACTAAACCCTACTTTGAGGTGTTGATCGTCAGTGACGACCCATCGCCGGAACAGGTGCGCCAGGGACGTGCAGAACTACGACAGCTTCGGCGTCCGGAAGATCCCTTTGTGTATGAAGCGGTCACAGTGCCGAGCTTTGAAGACGGCGTCCTCGGCGTGGTGCTGAATGCCGATGTGCAGGCGGTGGTGATCAGGGACAATTTCCGCTTCAAATCCCAATTCGACGCGCCTCTCCTGCGCGCTTATTTGCAGCAGCATCTTTCTCTGGAACCCGGCTCGATGGAGCCGAAGAATCACGGAGTGGCTCTCGCCCGGGCTATTCGGAAGATCCGGCCCGAGCTGGACGTTTATCTAATCATTGATGGCGCGGTGGAAAAGATGGCGAGCCATCTCGATTCCAAAAACATCCGGCGCGTCTTCTATGGGATCGAAGACCTCATGGAGATCCACCTGGCTCTCATGGAGGGGGTGAACCAGCGCTACGACACGCCGTATTTCAATAACCTGAAAAACTACGCGCGCCGTCCGATCGGCACCTTCCACGCGCTGCCAGTGGCACGCGGCAAGTCGGTCTTCAATTCACACTGGATTCGGGACTTCGGTCACTTCTACGGCGCCAACATTTTTATGGCTGAATCTTCCGCCACCACTGGCGGGTTGGATTCGCTCCTGGAACCGACGGGCAATATTAAAGTCGCCCACGAAAAGGCAGCACGGGCCTTTGGTTGCCAGCAACTGTTTTTCGGAACGAACGGCACCTCCACCTCTAACAAGATTGCGGCGCAGGCCATCGTACGGCCGGGAGACATCGTGCTCGTGGATCGGAACTGCCACAAATCGCACCATTACGGTCTCGTGCTTTGCGGCGGTCAGCCGCTCTACGTGGAAGCCTATCCGCTGACCGAATATTCGATGTATGGCGCGGTGCCGCTACGCACGATCAAGAAGGCTCTGCTCGACCTAAAGGCGGAAGGACGCCTCGACCGCGCGCGCATGCTATTGCTCACGAACTGCACCTTCGATGGCCACGTTTATAACGTGCAGCGTTTCATGGAAGAGGTGCTGGCAATCAAACCAGACATGGTCTTCCTCTGGGACGAGGCTTGGTATGCCTACAACCGCTTCTCGCCTTTCCACCGCATGCGTTCGGCCATGGGCGCCTGCGAAGCCCTGCGCGAGAAGTATGCCAGCGAGGCATATCGCGCTGAGTATAACGAATTCAAGAAGAAGCACGGTAAAATTGACCCGAAGAATGAGAAGCAACTACTCAACACGCATCTGTTGCCCGATCCGGATGCGGTAAAGATCCGGGTCTATGCGACCACCTCGACCCACAAGTCGCTTTCCTGCTTCCGTCAGGGGTCCTACATCATGGTGAATGATGATTGCTGGGAGAGCACGGAGGCGTCATTCAAAGAGGCGTTCTTTGCCCACACCAGCACCTCGCCCAATCTCCAGTTGATCGCGTCACTCGACGTAGCGCGCCGTCAAGCAGAACTCGAAGGATATGAGCTGGTGGGGCGCTCGATCGAACTTTCCCTGATCCTACGCCGTGAGGTGAACAAGCATCCGCTCATCTCGAAATATTTTCGCATCGCGACCAACGCCCAGATGGTGCCCGCCGAGCACCGGGCCAGCGGATTCGAAGACTTCCATGCGGATGGTGTGAGCTGGAAAACCATCTATGACGCCTGGGCCACCGACGAGTTCGTTTTGGATCCCACTCGGATCACTCTGTTGTGCGGTTCCGCGGGGTTTGATGGCACCCAGTTCAAGGGATTGCTCGCAAGTAAGTTCGACATCCAACTCAACAAGACCTCACGCAACAGCGTCCTGCTCCAGACCAATATTAACAACACCCGCAGTGACATTGCCTACCTGATCAAGGTTCTCGCGGATATCTCGCGCGAATTGGAGCGCAGGCTCTCGAATGATCACGAGGAGAAGGCGGCGTTTGATGCCCGCGTGAAGAGCCTGGTTACCGACGTTCCCGACCTTCCCAACTTCAGCCGCTTCCACGACGCCTTCCGCGAAGACCCCCGCGGCAAGACAAACGAAGGGGACATGCGCACACCTTTCTTCCTCGCCTATGACGCGGAGAACTGCACGCATGTGAGGCTCAACAGCAAGGAGATCGATGACATGGTCAAAAACGGCCGGGCCGTCTCGGCGAAATTCGTGATCCCTT
>JBARAJ010000135.1:0-29018 GCA_049791915.1 Candidatus Udaeobacter sp. | reverse complement strand
TGCAACATCCGCTGAAGAGATCGCAATATGCGCTTAATTCGTTTTGGCACATAATTCCGCCAACTCCGTCGCCGTCCAACGTGTGAAACTAAGTCTCGTGAATCCAGAGCAGAAGCCGATTCTGTTTTCGCTCGTGTGTGTCGGTCCCAGGCGGCAACGTAGTCGCTCTGCTGCGGTGGCTGTGCAAAGATTTCCATGTCGGTAACTTTTCTCGCTATTGTGAGAATATACGTGCTGAACGAGTTACAGAATTCGACACGTTGTTTAATCTCATCCGGGTCCGCGACCGCATACCAAGCGTCGTTTCTGCAAACCCACCCGGCACCAGGCAGAACCTCGTGTAAGAGAACAGCTTCAACCTGATAGCCATTCGCCGGAGAAAATGTCCGAAAAATCAACTCCGGACTGAATTGCCAAAAGCCATGGCCCATGAAATTATTGGCGGTTTGCACCTGCATGAAGTGGCCACCGACCCGTACCATCTCCATGCAGTTTTTTAATGCTTGAGGAATGTTGAAAACGTGTTCGAGCGTGCCGCCGTCATAAACCACGGAGTAACGTCCACGCAGATCATCCGATATTGGCGAATTCATATCGTGAATGATGGTGGCCCCCTCGTAGGATGAATAGTCCAGGGAGTTGACTTTTTTCGCCCCCATTAGGGAAAAGAATGCTTCGCCATAGTCATTCTCACGAAGGAACTCTTCGGCATCCAAGTCGATGCCAAGAATCGAGAAAACACACTGCAGCGACGCAGGCGTCGTAAGTAGACTTTGTCGTCCAATCATCAAGGTGTCGGTGAAGTCAACACCAAACGATCTGGCTGCACATACGAATTTTACGGATGCTGTGTCTAAACCCATGCGTATGTTCTCCTGTCAAACGTTTCATTGGGCGCTAACGACCCAAGCTGAAGGAAAAAAGTGTCTTGAAGTGGCCAACCACGAGGCAGCAAATCGCAGTTTTCCTTGTGCTTGGCGCTCACTGTTATGCAAATATCACATATTGAACTTCAAGATGCGACTGGCGATAAACCCGGGATCGTAAGCCGCAACTGAAATGATGGAAAAGACTGGCGTCGACCGAGCGGCCTGTTAAGAAGGCGAATGAATTCCCCGTGATAGGATTTTAGGCTTTATGATATCGTTGAGCATCCGAAGGGCAGCGACTGCGAGGTTGGGCAATTCTGGAACGAAATCAAGGAGCAATACCGCCCCGAGGAGACCATTGAAAGCCCGCAACAAGAATGGGCTGGAATAGGAATTTTGTACATGGGCGTTGCGCCCTGAATGAGACAATTAGCATCACCGTGGTTACCGAAAGGCCTAAACTACTTTTGAGCTTAGCGGCGCTACCTGCCTGAGTGGACCAGGGGAGCCACTGCTGTTAGACGGCAGACGCGAGAGTGTTGGCGAACTCACTCGGCTGGCGTCCGCTGCAGCGAGGGGTCAGGCGGCACGCCGACAATGCTAGAGGATTCGATACGAAGCAGTCTTCCAGGTCTCTTGGATCTTCGCAGCATGTTTGTCGCAGAGGTTCTTTATGGGTTGGACATCTGGCCACATGTGGTCGTCGAGTATCAAGACGCCGTTGGAGCGAAGGACCGCTTTGCAGAGACCGAAATCGATTGCTGGCCAGAGTTGTTCGTGTGAGCCGTCGATGTATACGAGATCAAAGGTGCGTGCATTCCTGATCAGTTCGATCAATCCATCCTCGCTTGTGCGCTCGATGATCTCGACATTGAGGCCAAGTTGAGCGTATAGGCGCATTGCACACTCCTTTGTATTCTTGGTGACTGCCACCTGCTCAGCCTTCCCGTACGGGCCAGTCTCGCCTTCGATGTACCCCGTTTCGAAATATGGATCGATCGATACTAGCGAGCCTAGTGTGCTGCGGTCGTTGAGAAGGCCCGCAATAAGCGACATGCTGAGGCCTTGGCACGAGCCAATCTCGAGGTATTGCACTGGTTGGTTCGTCTGCGCAACTGCGTCGATCGTTCGCACAAAACCCTCGGTTATTTCGGGACGCAGTGCGTCACTGTAATAGTTCCAGGAGTCGCCATAGATGGCGGCGGCGGCGGCTTGCACCGTGGTCCGTACGCGCTCATCTCGTTCCAGAAGTGTAACCTTGTATTCGGTTAGCATCCCTAGTCGGTAGAGCTTCCGTGCGGATGGTGGCAGACTGCGAAGCAGGCGGCGCCTGTGAATCACCGCCCATAGCCTTCGATACATCGCCAGGAGGGCTGGAGGAGTTGCTTGTTTGATCTTCGCCTTCATTGGACCTGTTTGTGTGTCTTTGCACCGGTTCGGGGCGACTCTATTGCAAACGTGTTCTTCGCGGACGCTGCGTTCCCCCTCATTGCCGCTAAGCCTAAGTTTTCGAGCCATAGCGCAACCAGCTCGAGTTCTGCGCGTGGAAAGACTCTTGCAGCAACTAGCGCCTCATAACAGCGGTGAAGATTATCGCCGATTTGCGTTTCACCGCGCCCCAGCTGTAGCCGCGAAAGGACGTCGGCAATTTCTTTGTTTCGCGTGTAGCCCGGCACTTCGTCAGCAAAATCAAGATCAAGATCGTGTTGATTGCGATCCTGAAATACTTCGGGTGCATGAAATATAATTCCGTACCCCAGCTCCCAAAGACATCGCTGGGCGACAAAACTTTTCCAGATGTCGCACACCCGAAAGGAGCAGTAACTTGGAAGGTATAACAATGGGTATGCTATCGGCCACCACCACGTGCTCTGGGTATTGAACGGGCACCAGTTTCCAGCCTGCAGCACAACCGGCGCGCCATCGCTGAACGCGAAATTTCGATCCAGGATTAGCCGCCACACTGCATCGACATCTGGCGAACCGTTGGCCAGCCCCTGTTGGATCGGGCTACGCCCCGCTGCAACCGTTTTCGTTTCAGGTACGTCCGAGCGAACTTCGGACAGCGGCAAGCCGCGGGGCCAAATTAGCTCGCTACTGAAGTATCGGTATGCATTCACCCACCGTCCGTTTGTCGGATCGATGGACCGAGCAGCGGCCACGGACTCGGAACGAAGCTGCCATGAATCGAGCGGCGCGTTGTCGTCGTCGGTCTCATAAAGGAAATCGGCGCCGGCGGCAATTGCATGAAGATAAGCAACATTTTTGCGACTGTAAGAGGCAACGGGCAACTTTCGCGCTAACTCAAACTCGCTCGCCTGCTGATCCTTCAGTGAAAGGAAATCAATGCGGCAGCCTTCAGCGAAATGCCGGCTTCGGAAATGTGCTGGTCCTTTTTTATCGCCCGCAACGACAAGTAACCCCCCACAATCTGCGAGCTTTTGAACAAGCTTAACGACTGCGTGTGTCGGTTCCTGAATTGTGGTGATTACAGTCGCAAACATTTCACATCGTCAGATGACCGAATTCAATGCTTCCATGAATTGCTGCTGCAATCCAACTGGCGAAAATTCTGTTTCGTACGCGCGCCGCATTCGCGCAGCGAGTTCCAGTTGCAAGGCTCTATCCCTCCTTAGATGTTCGAGCGCAGACAGCAGCGCGCGAGCATCGGGCTCCGTTACGCAAAGTGCAGCTCTACTTTTTTTTGCCCACTGCACCACAGCAGATGTTTCCGGCGCCCAGATGACGACTGGCCGGCCGGCGCGCGAGTAATCGACAAGCTTTGTCGCGAAACATGTTTCCGCGCGCCGCCGCTGTGCTGCATCAAAAAACATTACGACCAGGTAGGCGTCGAACGAACCCAACCAGTCGTCAAAGGTTGGTCCGGACTCGAAATCGTGCAGTAGATGACGCTGTGTCATCTCGCGAATTAGCGCTTGCGGCCATCTCGGGCGTCCTCTGAATTCGATCCGGACGTCAGTCTGTTTGAGCGCTAACTGAGCCAGATCAGCCAGCATATCGCTGTAATCGACCATGTTGCCAGTGTAGCCAATGCGAAACTCATCCGCCGAATGGCTCGACTTTGACGGCCCGATCGGCTCGACATCAGGAATCGGCAATATAACACGCGCGTTACGGTGCGGGCCCAACGCTTTGAGCATTCCCTCGCTGATGCACAGGCTTAGATCGGCAGATCGATGGAGCTCAAGAAATCGCTGCTCCAGTTGCCTGCGTACTGGATTGTGAACCTCAGCAATGTCGGGCCACCAGTCGTCAAATCGCACGATCAACGGCAGTCGGTGTCGCCTCGCATAGCGCTGCGCCACCCAGCAACCGCTGCGGTATGCGAGTGTCAAAACAACTGTCCGCGCCCGAGCAGGCGGCGCGACAAGGCGTTTTTCTAACGGTAACGAGGTGTGCATCAGGTAATCGACGTCGCCTGCCCACCGTCGCGCTGGCGTTCGCATTAGTCGCGGAACAATCTTGGAATGGAAACGGCTGCGGACAATCTCGTGATGTTCAGCGGGCAAAATGTGCAGTCGAATGCCGCACCGGTTCATCAGATGTCGATGCAGCGTCAGCGCAGCAGACAAACTTTTCTCGGGCCGAACCGAGGAAATGACAATCACGTTAATTTCATCCATTGACCAACTCAGTCATTTTCTGGACGAATACGTCCTGCAACCGGTCCGGATTAAACAGGGTTTGATGCAGCTGCAGCGCTTCATTAGAGAGCTTCCTACTTAGCGCTGAGTCTGCGGCAATTTGACGGGAAAGGGTCACGACTGCGTCGGCGTCACTGCTGGAAACGACCGCAGCTCCACCGTGCTTTCTAGCCACACGAACCGACGTGCAGTATTCTGGTCCCCACAGAATCACAGGTTTTCCAAATGCGACGTAGTCCAGGAATTTTGTCCTGAAACTCGTGCGCATGAACAGTTCATGTTCCTTGTCGAAGCTCATCACCACCAGCAGCGCGTTCGCGCTCGACAGCACCTGCGCAGCTTCTTCTGGTGGCTTGAAGCCGAGATAGGTGCCTGCCGCCCGCGCACGCTCAAGAAGTTGCTTTGGCCAGTCCGCATTCGGTCCTACCACGATTATTTCCAAGTCGCTCGTCGTTCCAATTTTCTCGAGGAGCGAGCACAACATTCGTCCGTAGAAATTGTCCACTGCGCCGCCGACATAGACCAGTCGGAATTTCCCATTGGATCGCCGCCAGGAGTTTTCCACGGGGACACGATGTTTTCCGGGCATGGGATAAATCACATGGCTGTTAGGATGCGGGCCTAGCATCTCCTGCATGCCATCGCTGGTGCAGAAAGCCAGATCACATGCGGCGTAAAGTTCTCGGTACCGGCGACTCAAGACTCCTCGCGTCCGATTGTGACCGTAGTGACCTTCCGTCATGGGAAACCAGTCAAGAAAGAGTCCTGCCAGCGGTAAACCATGCCGTTGGGCGGTTTTTCGAGCGATGTGACACAATCCACATTCTGCAAGAGTAAGGACTACGTCCGGCTGGAAACGTTGCACCGCCTCCTCCAGCGCGTCATTAGCTGTCAGCGGCCAGATAAAATTTTCATAGTCGGTGATCCATGGTGCCAGTCGCGGACCGAATCGGCTCTTTCTGAAACGATGAACAAGGTATGGCAGCCGCAATTCAGTGTGTATCACAAGTCCGTCAGCGAAGTCTGCGTTGCTGGCAACGTGCAATTCAAACGGGCTTCGGTCGATCAAGTGCCGGTACATGACGATGCGCACGCCACAATCGTTTCGTGGCGGCACAATGCTGACCAGCAGAACGCGATGTTTTGCTGTCATCGAGAACTAGCTGAGCTGTCGTGTTTCTGAACCCAAATTACCCTCGTAATAAAGCTGTCCATCCGGCAGTTTCATAAGGCGGTCCGTGAGGCCACAGATGCTTCTCGCGATCGTGGCAGAATCACAATCAGTCCGTTTTTTCATCCAGAAGGAAAGTGGTTCCGACTTAGAACTGACCGCCAGCGCAATCTCAAAGCATCGCGGTAAAGCAGGTGCCGCATCCAGTGGACGTAGTGCCGGGAGTAATAGCCCTCATCCCACATGTTGCGAGAACGAAGTCTATGGACATCATCGAACTCTACTAGGCTCAGTTTCTCCGGCAAAAATTCGCCACCGAGTTTTATGGCGGTAGCAACGATGGTTTGCTGGCACGAACTGTCTAGAGGATGGGGTAATGCATCTTGCACCATGCTGCGCAAAATCTCCGGCGGCATAAGCTCGCCGTGTAAAGCCACGATTCCGGCATTAACAAATGGTGGCTCCAACACATTCGGGCAATGCCGCAGCGCCATGTCTCGCCGCTGATGGCAGTTGCTTTCTCGTAGCGCTCGCGGTTTGTCCCAGGATACGGGATCGCCCAGGAGCGGCGCCGGATCTCTGAACCAAAGGATATCGGCATCGGCATACAGCACCGGGCGTTGTTTCGCCTGGGTTGTAACCGTGGCGAGCTCAAGCCCCCAGACACTTTCTCGAACGTAATCAGCCAGCTCTGGAAAACCAGCAGCCAGAGCCGATAGACAAATTTCCTCCCGCATCAACACCGTGATCGGCGTCGGCCACCAGGCAAAGACCTCTGCAAATTCGTTCGCCGTCCAACTGCCGTCAGACACTACAGTAACCTCTGGCAACGAATTCCATGAGCGATACAACGAAAACAGACTTTCCCGCAACATCAACCAGTGAGCGCGATCACACATTGTGAGATAACAGAAGTGCGCTGTCGATTTGGATGATTGAGGAGGAATTGGCCACTGCGAAAGGATATTGCGCGCGATTTCGCCCAGCCGCACGGAGACATTCATTCCGCCGAATGGTCGCAGAAGACCAGGGGCAAATCTTCGCGCGAGCGCTTTTCGCTGCGCACTCTTGGTCATATCAAGAATTTCCTCCATTCTGCGGCGGCAAACACGTTCCAGAATCTCTCCCACACATAGGAGCATTGTCATGTCCGCCACGGCGGATTCGTCCTGTGACGAATTGAGCGAAGCGAAACATGTCTGTTTATTGCGCTGTGCGGGATCGGTCGGGAATCATCAGAGATTCTTCGTGGCATCGTTTGCAACCCGCAGATCGGCATGGCCTTTTGTCGATTCGCAATTATCGACGCGAACGGCCATTGGAAGGAGCTTGGGCCGTTTGAGAGCGCGACCGCAGGTGTCTTGAATAACTGGTTAGAACGCGTGGCCACAGGCTAACGCAGGGAAGAGTGGTCACAGTTCTCTTACTCACGACAGCGCAAGTACAAGATGGTTCAGCAAATCGCGCTTGCATTCTCCAGAAGGTGTGGTCTTCCCTGAATTTCATCTAAACCGAGCCGCCGAGGCTCCAAACTAGTAATTTTCACGTGGTTTGGTTTTCAATCAGCGGTTTTTAATTCTCGGCCCGCAACCCGCCTAACGGCTCTTCATTTTTGAGGGCGATAGGCAAAAATGTTCAATTGGAGGTCCATGCCCAAGCGCTCCGAAATATCCAAAAAGGGCTTTTCGGCTTTCATTTCGGGATGAATCTGAACTCTGAATCCAGCATGTCTGAGCACTGTCAGGATCTGGTCCAGTGTCTGAGGTTGCGCGATAAATGAATGATATTCGACAAATAGCCTGTTAACGTATTTGAGACTGTCTGCACAGTCGATTATCACTTCCGTCTCAGCACCTTCAATGTCGATCTTTAGGAAATCGATCGGCTCGCACAGATAATCGCGCAGTCTCACGGTTTGAATCTCGATGACTTTAGCCGGTGGCGCCCCAATACAGCATATGCGCCCGGCGTCCGATCCTTCCGAGTAAAAGCTCAAATTAGTTGCCGATGACCAAACGCCCTTAGGAACTAATTCAATGTCCGACAGCTTCGCATGCGCCACAAAGCGCTTCAAATAAGCGAAAATCTTTGGGTCTGGTTCAAAGGCAGTTATCCTGGAATCAGGGTAGCGTTGTTTGAAGAAGAGGCAGCTCAAGCCAATGTTTGCTCCGCAGTCCAAAATGCGCGGTGAAGGGTTATTCGTGGAGAAGTCGTAAATGCCATTCTGAAAAAGTGCGCTCCAGACGGCAATGAACGAGGGTCCATCGGGTATAGTGGCTTCGAACCCCATGAGGTCCGTTGTGGTCTCGACATAACGTGGCAGCCGAGCGAGTCGCGCGATCTCGACTTGGGACGGATCAGGTGGAGCTGCGAACCGGTGGACAGCTGCCTTAATCCGGTGCAGCCGAAGCCAGAGAGAATGCGGCACGATCGCCCGAACGATGTCCTTGATCATTCCAAAACAAAGCGCTTCAGCCGCCATCGACTGATCGCAGAGCTCCCCTCAAAGCTTCCAAGTACGCCCTGCCATGCCGTTGATCAGGCTCGAGATGATTGCCTTCTGCCCACTCATTCCATGCATTGATGAATAATATATGTGGCGTATTCCTGGACTTCATCAGCTTCGCGAGGGTCTCGACCAGCCAATGATGAAAAAGCTTTGGTGACGACCCTACAAACACGATTGGATTTCGCCGACGCCGAGGAGAGTTGTCCCACGACGGAGTAACACAGGGAAACCGTAGATAATTTGGTTGAATCCGTCTGCTCATCGAGCTGACAAGATGACGATAATTTTGCACGTTGATATTGTCGTCTAAAAGCTTTCGACGAAGAAAAAAGCGGAGATCGTTCCATCGCCATTGTCTAAGGCTAAGCCGACGCAAGCTCAGTAGCATCCCCAGACTTGGGAAGTCGGGCTGAAATTCCACTGCTGCATCGAGCCCAACCTCGCTCGGAGGCAATGTGTCGGCGGGCGTGTCGACGCGGCACAGGAAAACCTCGCCTATTCCCAAACGGCGACATTCGTCGCGCCAGATCGCTGTCGTCTTTCGGATGTTCGGCAACTTATATGCGCGATAGATAATAAACAGCGGCTTGTTATCCACTCTGATATAACGAGGATCGGCAAAAGCGCGAGCGAGCCAGCGAATGTGCGCAACATCATCCTCCTCCGAGTACGTTTGCTCCATCAACACCTCCGAATCGCCGCCATCCCAAACGCGTGTCCAATTCTCGTTAGCCCAGCAAAGACAAAACGGAAAATCAGGGCGGCCTGACGTTAGCACCTCATCAAACGGGCGATGCAGAAGCCGTTTGCCTGCAAACCAGTAGTGATAGTAGCAAAAGCCGGTGATTCCGTACTCCCGCGCCAGTTCGGCCTGAGCTTCGCGCGATTCCGCAACACGAAGATCATAAAAACCAAGATCGGCTGGCAAATGCGGCTGGTAATGGTCGCGAAAAAGCGGACGCGCTTTGGTGACATTCGTCCACTCCGTGAATCCTTTTCCCCACCACGCGTCGTTTTCCGGGATCGGATGAAACTGCGGCAGATAAAAGGCAATAACTCGTGGAGCGTCTCCCGCGAATAGCGACTCAGGCATCGTGGTTAAAATCTTCGAGTGCGGACCTTAGCTCGTTCAAGTATCCCCTGCCCCACTTCTGGTCGGGCTCCAAGTGATTGCCTTCCGCCCACTCGTTCCAGGCGTTGATGAAGATCAGATTATCCTGTCGGAAAGGAGATTTTTTCCAATTGGAAAGAGTACGCCGCAATTCTCTTCCAAAAGATGCGGGGTCCGCTCCGACACAGATGCTCCCAAATCTTCCGCGTCGAGGGCTATTGTCCCATCCTACCAGCACACAAGGTATTTGAGGAAAGCCGCGGAGAGAGGGCGTCATCTTCCGCAGGGCGTCTGTGTACTCGTATAACTTTAACCGGCCGCTAAGCACGCCCAGCTTCAGGTTCCGAGCGAGGCGAGCTAACGATAAACGGTCATCCAAAGCTCCAGGAAGCACGAAAAGCTGCGGCTCGAAATGCAGTGTCGTATCGAATCCAAACTTTCTGCCGTCTGAATTCTGGAAGCCAGCGTCTCCTGCAACCAGATATGGCTCGTTACCGGTAGAGCGACGTGCAGCATTTTTCAAAAAGGTCGTGAAACGAATCGGGTCCGGATGGCGATCCGGGCGATACATTAAAAAAACCGGGCGATTACCGACTGTAATGTACCGCTCGTCGCTAAACACTGAGCTCAAATACTCGCTGTGGGCTTCGTCGTCTTCGCGTGAGTAAGTTTGGGCGATTAGAATGTCCTGCTCCTCGCCGAGCCAACGACGGCTCCATGGCTCATTTGCCCAGCAAAGGCAAAATGGAAATTTTGGCCTGCCGGACTCGAGAACTTCTTGAAATGGCCGTTCGAGGAGCCGGCGGCCGTGGAACCAGTAATGATAATAGCAAAATCCCGAAATCCCGTGATCACGCGCAAGGTCAGCTTGAGCCTCGCGAGTTTCGGGCAGCCTAAGATCGTAAAAACCGAGATCGGCTGGCAAATGCGGCTGATAATGCCCGCCAAAGAGCGGACACGCTTTGGTGACATTGCTCCACTCGGTAAATCCCTTACCCCACCACGCGTCGTTTTCCGGGATCGGATGAAACTGCGGTAAATAAAAGGCGATCGCGCGTACAGATTCATCGGTCATTTTTTAATACGGCTTTTGCTGAACGAAGACTTCCAGAAACTGACCATCAATGCCGAATGAACGGTCTCGAATAGTATGAATAATCACGGGGAATTTGCCCCAGTCCTGGAGTAGAAAAGGAAACTCCGCGCCCCATTCAGTGAAAACCAATGATCCGCTTTCATCTATCGGGTTGCCATGATAATCGGGTTTTTCCAAATGCTGGACGACACCGTCTTTTAGCAAAGCTCGAACCAGCGTTTTACTCCAGCGGACCCAGGGAACGGTGAAGATATGCGCTCCTCCGGGCTTCAAGGTTCGCATAATTTCCCGGACTGCTAACGCTACATCCGGCAAATGTTCGAAAACATCGGAAGTGATAACCAAATCAAACGATTCATTTTCGAATGTTTGCGCCATCAGATCTTCGCAGCGAAACCCCTTGTGGATTTGGCCTCGCGGCGTGTCTGGAAAGAATTGAGTAGGAAGATACCCCGCACATTCCCGGGCCAATTTGACGGATAACGGACCGCCGGGGGACGATTCATGCATCGTCAATTCCCGCCATTTTGGATAAAGTTCAGCAATTACGAACATCAATGCCCGCCAACGCGGAATGCTCTGGCAGTCGACGCATTTATAGTCATTACGCAAATAGGGGCCTTCGATCGCAAAATAGACTTGGCGCTCACAGATAGGGCAGTAGCCGCGATTACCCTTTCTCCGCAATATTTGCCACGTTCTGCTTATCTTAGCGCGCACGCGCCGCACGCGTGCGCTGCGTTTCAACCTTGATAACATACCGAGATTTCTTTTTCGTGATCGGCTAATCTAATCGCTCCAACGGATCGAATGGTACCCTCGTCTGTATTGCGCGCTAGGTGGCCAAACTGTCCTGATGTCAACGGATCGATTGCAGGTATCGCCGACTTTGGTTTTGCGGTTCAGCGTGAAATCGGAGTAGTCGTAACAATAAATCTGATCCAGGATCCATTTTGAATTTCACGACTTTTACAGCCCCTGTTCTCGTCTTTGACGCCAAATCATTCCTTTGAGAGCTGCACCAAATGCAACGATGTGTTGAAACGTTGCAAAGGAAAGCCGACATGTTGAGCAGACAATCAGACAAATTGTCTTAGCTGAGCAATTTCGTTTTAACAGCGTAATTTTCCAACGCAGAGGGATGTGCGAACCAAGCTTATATAAGCGCGACACGGCCCCCTCCAGAGCCAAAACCGCACTTGTCCGTTGCCCTGCGTTTAACCACCCACGGAAAAGATATTTTACTTTTAAAAGCTCAACAGACCTGCGCATGGCCTCCAACATTGTCCGAAACGCTGACGTTGAGACAACGCGGTACTTTGCCGCCGGGACCTTATCGTAAGCAAACCGGAATATTCGGCTAATCCGCATCCACATGTCCCAGTCCTCGAAGCAAAGATCTTCATCATAGGTTCCAACTTTGGTAAAACAGTTACGCCGAATCAACGTCGTCATTGCGGGAATAAAGTTTCCCTCCCAAAGCACATCGAATAGAAAGCCTTCTGGGGGAATAACGAATTTGCGATGTGCTTCGATGAACATTTGCGGTAACATCTCGCCATTCTCATCGATCTGAAAAGCATCGGTGTAGAGAACTCCAACTTCTCCCGGCATCTGTTCCATCATCTCCACCTGCCGAGAGGTCTTATCCGGCTGCCAAACATCGTCTGCCGCAACCATGGCTACATATTTTCCGCGCGCGAGCTGCAACACTTCATTCAGGCTCGGACAAATTCCCATGTTTCTTGTGTGAGGAACGAACTGCCAGTTGACGCGATGTTTTTTGAGCCAGCTATTAATAACTGCAACTGAGTTATCCTTCGAGCAATCGTCAAAAATGATTACCTGAAGGTTCGGATATGTCTGATATTTCACGCTATCGAGACATTCTTCGACGAAGCGTGACTGATTATAACATCCGACAAAGACCGTCACTAGGGGATGGTACTCTAACCTAGACTTTAGATGGTTAGCCATTTCGCCAAATTTTCGATCCCATTCATCTTGTGGCAGAAACATTCCAAGCCTTCAAAGCCTCAACGGAAAGAATGGATTGCTGCGATTACATGATCTTGCGCTTCGCGGTTCAAATGCGGTCCGATGGGCAAGCTCAATACTGTCCGAGACTGTTCCTCTGCGATCGGGTATGCGCCTTGGCGTTGCCCTAAATCCGAATAAGCCTCGGACAAATGCGGTGGCACCGGATAATGAATAAGAGTCCCTATCCCTGCTTCCGCCAAATGATGCCGGAGTTCATCGCGGCGCGGATGGCGCACAACAAACAAATGCCAAGCAGGATTAATATCTGTAAGCACAAATGGGAGCACCAGTTCTGGCAATCTTCGCAACCGGTTCAAATAATAATGGGCGATGATCTGGCGGCGGGCGTTCCACTCATTGAGTTTTGCCAATTTCACCCTCAAAAACGCGGCCTGAAGCTCATCAGGACGTGAGTTTATTCCAACGCACTCATGATAATACTTTAACTTGGAACCGTAGTTACGGAGCGCACACAGTTTATCGGCCAAGGCAGCGTCATCAGTAGTTACCGCCCCAGCGTCGCTGAAGGCGCCAAGGTTTTTGCTCGGATAGAAGCTGTGCGCGGCGGCGTGCCCAAGCGAACCGACACGCCGCCCTTTGTAGAGCGCGCCCTGCGCCTGTGCGGCATCTTCCAAAACCTTCAGCCCGTGCTTCTCGGCGATTGTATTAATCGGCTCCATATCCGCCGGCTGGCCGTAAAGATGTACAGGGATAAGGGCACGCGTGCGCGGAGTGATGGCGGCGGCAACGCGCTCGGGATCCAGATTGAATGTTCTCAGGTCGGGCTCGACCGGAACGGGTGCAGCCCCGGCAAAGGTGACAGCGAGCCATGTGGCGATGAACGTGTTCGAGGGCACGATGACTTCGTCGCCGGCACCGATCTCCCAAGCGCGCAACGCGAGATGCAGGGCATCAAAGCCGGAGCCGACGCCGACGCAATGTTTCGCGCCACAATACGCAGCGTATTCCTGCTCGAAAGATTCAAGTTCGCCGGCAAGCAGGTACCAACCGGAGTCCATGACCCGATGCCAGGCAGCATCAAGCGCTTCCTTCAGTTCAAGGTAGGTTGGCTTGAGTTCCAGAAAGGGAATTCTCATGATCGGACGTTGACCGCCTCAAATTCGGAGTAATCGCGGAAGTAATCCAACTCGTCGTAATATTCTGACGCGAGGACCAAACAAACAGATCCCGACGAGAAATTCTCCAGTTCTCTCCAAATCATCCGCGGTATGTACAAACCGTAGAATGAGCGATTCAGGTGAAAGCGTGCCTTATCACGACCGTCATCGAGCACAACATCGAAACTGCCAGACATGGCAACGAGAAATTCCTCCACGACCTTGTGCGCATGTCCACCACGCTGAGCCCCGCCCGGCACATCGTACAGATAGTAAACACGCGCGATCTGAAAAGGAACGTGCCGCGCCGATTCGATAAACGTTAAATTGCCGCTCGGCTCGCCGATCTTCGGCAGATCGATGATCTTGCAGTCACTGACTTTCATGAAACAAATACTAGCCCGCCGACGCCGCGCTTGTATCGCTTGCCGCATTGGCAGCTAAGGCCGCTGTCCCGAAGAGTTTCACCGCAGAAACAAACCCACCCTTTCCGGCGAGCTGGATTTCCGATCATCAATGCATGTTCAGGAACGTCTCGAGTTACAACGGCACCGGCAGAAACCATTGCAGCCTGGCCAATAGTCAAGCCAGGCAGAATCGTGGCGTTGGCTCCAATCGTGGCGTACCTTTGCACCCGGGTAACCAGTAAGCTTCGCCTTTTTCTGGAGCGAGGGGTCCTGTCGTTTGTAAAGGTGGCATTAGGTCCGATAAACACGTCATCCTCGATTCGAGTGCCGTCCCATAATTGAACGCCTGACTTAATTGTGACGCGGTCGCCTATTGCTACGTCATTCTCGATGAGCACATGTGCGCAGATATTGCAGTCGCAACCGATCTGCGCCTGCGGGAGAATGATGCAAAACTGCCAGACCCTGGTGCCCGATCCAATGTTTGCTCCCTCCGTTTGCGCCGAAGGGTGGATCTGTTTCTTCTGTGCCTTGTCCACGAGCTTATTAGGTGTTCTCAATGGCTTTGTTCTGCCCCGCGGGGGCTGTTGTGTTCATTCGATGTCATCCGGTTAGAAGGCTTCCTGCTTATCAAGAGACGTCTGCCAGGCGCAAGACATGAGCATCGCTCGGTTTCTCGGCCTCATGAATCGTCCTACTCGGCAGAGTTCTCAATAGATCAATCGTTCCGGTATCATCTCTGAGCAGGTCATTTTTAATGCTAGCAAAATAAGAGACCTGCGTTACCGATTGCCGACTGCAAAAATCCCAGTCGATGAGATCGGAGTACTCCCATGACTGCTGTGCGGATTTGCGCATCCAATTATCTTCGCGCGCGGGTAAGAGGTCGTCACTAGCTCTGCAGACAACCGAGAGGTAACCCGATTCGACGTGGGTCGCGTACCTGACGGAGGACTTAATATCCCGATGCGAAATGTATAGGCAGTCGATCGGAGCCAATTTCAGGTATCTGAGGAGGTAGTCCAGAACCGGGACCGATAGATACCAGAAAGTGTTTGTTTCCTCTTGCAGACGGCCTGCGTTATTAAAGTGCATTGTAAAGGTGTTATCAACAATAACGTTTGTTGACACGATCATCAGGCCATTCCTCTTCAATAAAGGGCGAATCCCAGCTAGTACCATTAGTGGCGAAAATACGTGATACAGTACGCCGGAAAGATTAATGACATCAAAGCTGAGCCTTCCTGATTTTCTCAGTTTATTCGTCAGATCATACATCAAGCCAATCTGCTGGAATTCGAAGTTGGCTTTGTAGTAATAGCGAAGCGCCGCCATCTTTTCCCGGCAATGATCGATGGCGTCTGTTGCTAGCACTGTTTTGGCGCCTTGCCGGCACATTAGAACAGGCACCAATCCTTCCATCGAACCGAGATCGAGGCAGGTTGTCCCAGGTAGATCGCAGTTCCGTAAGAGGATTCTCGGCAACATCGGAAAGCTATCGGGATATTGGCCTTTGGTGACTAAGCCCGGCATTAGTTCGACACTGTAGTACCACCATCCGGTGAAAAGATCTGTGTTTGCCAGCTTTTCCGCAGTGTCGGGAAACCTCTGCCGAAAGAGACGTTGACGAATACGCGCTGGAATTACGTTCATCAGCTAACGCGGAATGCTCTGGCAGTCGACGCATTTATGGTCGTTACGCAAATAGGGCCTTCGATTGCAAAGTAGACTTGGCGTTCACAAATAGAGCAGTAACCGCGATTACCTTTTCTCCGCAATATTTGCCACGTTCTGCTGATCTTATCGCTCGCGCGCCGCGCGCGGGCGCTGCGTTTCAATCTTGATATCATACCCATTACTTTGTCGGGATCGGATAATATGCGGAAGCTGCAAAGAGCTGCGCTAAGAAGACAGACGTTTTAGCTATACTGCGGAGAATGACGCAGCCTTTTTACAACCGTCAATGCCGACAACCAGACTAATAGTGGCCACGCAACCAACGTTTTGTTTTGATGACATTACTCCGGTAAATTCGTTTTCCCGACATGCGTCCTCGTTCTACGGTGCGTTCTCGTCGTTAGCGAAAAATCATCCTCTTAAGAGCCACGCCGAATGCAAGGATTTGTTTAAACCTTGTAAAGGACAACCCGCACATCGAGCAGACAACCAGGCAAATTGTCTTGGCGGAGCAATTTTGTTTTAGCAGGGTAATTTCCCAACGTAGCGGTATGTGCGAACCAGCCTCATATAAGAGCCACACGGCCTTATCGAGCGCCAAAGCCAGGTTTCTTCCTTGTTCTGCGCGCGAATCATGGAGCAGAAATTCAATGTACGTCAGCAACGGAATGAGTGGAAAGTCCGCGTAAAATGCTGGATCGGGCGTTGTGATAGATTCACCACCACCCTCATAATCTGCAATCCGAAGAGGGATGTAGCGTTTGCAGACACCTCGGTCGTTAAAGCAGCGAATGTTAAATTCCCAGTCCGCCAACAACCGGTATTTCGTGTTGTAACAGCCTAGTCGCTCGAACACCGAACGCTGATAGAAAATGGCTTGGTGACAAATGTTGCGGCGAAGTAACTTGAAGCGGTCAAAGCGCCCATCGTAAGGCCGCCTGTAGTGTGACGAGGTCACATTTCCATAGAGGAGCGTTGGCCGCGCGATTTGGCGTTGGCCCGGCAATTTCGTGATCTCTGCAGCCACTGCTTCCAACACACCGGGCAGCAGCCGGTCACCTGCGCCGAGGAAATAGAGAAACTCGCCGCTAGTCAGTCGAATGCCTTTATTCATCCCGTCGTAAATGCCCTCGTCTGGCTCGGATTGGTAGCGCAAGGCGGGACCCTGCTCGCGTAGATGCGCCAGGGTGTCGTCGGTCGACCCGCCGTCGATGACAAGATATTCGTAGAGATCTTTTCGTTGCGAGAGGACCGAAGCGATCGTGGCTGCAATTTTTTCGCCACTGTTGAAAGTCGTAGTAATGACCGATATTAGCGGCGGACTCATGACCAACGTTCAATCCTTGTCCAGGTAGTGCTCGCGAAAAACCTGTTTTAGGGACCTCAGTAGATTTAGAAAATGCTTCCAACTACCTGTTTGGATTCGCTTCCCCAACAATTGCGCATATTGACGAACCAACGTTTGATCTCCCCGCCGATGAGCTTCTTGAAAGACATACTCCAAAAGACTGGTTAGGCGTTGTTGCACCAACGATTCTGCAGCCGGCCCTTTTATGCCGGCGTACGAAATAATTGAACGTTGAATTTCCTCAAGTTGAGGATAGAAGTCCGCCTTTCTCCAGGTCTTTGTCTGGTAATTCGAATCGTGCAGTTCATAACGTACTGCCAGAGGACTTTCGATAATGACCACAGGAAATTGAGCCGCAATTCTTGGGAAATATTCAAGATCGGGGGAATAACAAAACTTGGGATTTAAAACGCCAAGTTCTTGAACAATTTTTTGATGAATCACTGCGCCAGAGGGGATGGTGGGACAATGCAGAACTGACCAGGCGCCGGGCGATCGGAAACGATAGCGGAAAGTTTCGTCACATTCTGTTTGCGTCTCCGTCGGAACAATAAGAGCTGGTTCGCCTGCAAATTCGCAAGCACGGCGCAATACTTCCACGCCTCCCGGGGCAAGTGTGTCGTCATCATGTATAATGCAAATCCAGTCACAATGCGCTTGTTCCAGACAGTAATTCCAGTTTCGAACCATGCCCCGGTTATCCTTGTGACGAACCAAGCGGATTCCGGGTATTTTGCTGGCTTCTTCGAATGTTCCATCCGTCGAACCGTCGTCGGAAAGAATGATTTCGTCTTGCTCTCTCGCTTGGGCTTGGATCGCTTTGACGAGCGCCTGCACTGAGGAACACCGATTGTAGGTCGGTACAGCAAGAGTTAGCGGAATGTAACCGCGGGGTTCTATAACAGAGGCCGTTCTCACTTTGTTTTCCAAGCGTGAGCTTTAGAAGTTGCAAAATACCGGATTAGCCGCGCTCCGCGATTACAATCCATTGATCTCCCAGACCGAATGTTTCAATTAAGACGGGTTTGATGTCCGGCAGGACGCGGGGAAAACGCAATTCAGTAAGATCGGTGGCGCGTACGTAGCGCACCGCAAAGCCTGCCAATTTCAAAGCACGGGTAATCGATTTTTTGGAGTAATAATTTACGTGTCCCAATGGTCTGATCATCCGCCATTGCTGGCGGTCCCGTCTGGCTCTCAGCGATTCCCGATTAGGCATCGCACAGTAAAGTTTCGCTTTTGGAGCGGCAAGTTTCCAGAGGTTGCGCAACATCGAGACGGGATCGGAAACATGTTCGAGCACATCAAAAGCAACCAACAAATCGGCGCTCAGAGTAGGGTCTACCTCACTAAGGTTATTGTGAACACTAGGAAACCGGCCAGCCCAATCACCCGGATCAACTCCTGTACATTCCCAGCCGCGTTCAACGAACAACTGATAAAGGTGTCCTTGTCCTACTCCGAGTTCGAAGTACCGGGCGGGCGGGCGCTTCATTTCGCGCCGCACACACACCTGTTCAGGAATGGTCAATTTACTCGGCCCCCATTCGCCAATGACAGAGCGTGACCCGCGAGCATAGAGATAATCGAGCAACTCTTGCGTCGGCATTGGATCAATCCAGCCGTGACTGCACGTGGAGCAAACCCGGAAGTTAAAGGCGTAAGGCTTATCGGGATGGATGTTACTTGCCGAATGCAGAATCCTGGAAGGCCCGGCACAAACAGGACAAACGAGAGAAGGAGTGAAAGATTCTCCAGGATAACCCTCAGTGAGATCGGAAAGTGTCGTCCCCATATTGTGCTTCTATCGGGTCCCCGCCGAGCACGTCAGAGACGAAGCATCGCCGCAATCACCCGACTATCGCCACGACCGCGAACTGCTGATAACGCATGTCTTTAATGCCAGGAATCGGCAGCCAGGAGAACAGATAATAGCGCCGCCACAGGGATGGGTCGTCAGGTGCAAGACTATGGAAGGGACTTATGCCATCGATTCGCTGGATTGTGAAACCAGCTTCCTGAAACAAACGTCTTATGCTCAGTCGCGTGAAGAATCGCAGATGAGTCTTGTCAAGAATTCCAAATTCTTTGTACTCCCACTCTCCACAAATTACCAGCTTCCAAACCGTTGGGAAGTGTCTGATGTTCGGTATAGATGCGACTACGCAGCCTCCGCTGCCAAGGAGCGCACGCGCGAGTGCCAGGGCGGACGCAGGATGCGGCATATGCTCGAGAACATCATTGAAAATAATGCAATCAAAATAGCCAGACGGGAGATCCAACTCAGGGCCGAAATACCCGTGAAGAACCTTGTCAAGATTTTCCTCCGCTTTAGGAATCGAACGCGCGTTGCTTTCGACTCCCCACACTTCACAGCCCGTTCGCTTGCGCAAACTGGCTCCGAAGCTTCCCGTTCCACAACCGACGTCAAGCACCCTCCGGCAAAGAGATGGCACGTATTCGAGCATTTCCGAACGCGGGCATTCAAAATACTCTTCGCGTTTGGAAGCATAGTCCCCAGCCAGGGTATCTTTTGATTCCGATTTCATACCCTGTAGCGCGTGCACGTGCTCGTCGTAACCTGAAGGGTCCGGTCCTTCATTCCAACGGCTGATCAGCGGCGTTCACGTTGCTGCCTTTGCGACGACGGCCGATTTGTGACTTGTAAAGAATCAGAAGTCTCATCGATTCCGGCGCGAGATCAGCATCTCATTTTGTCAACTTTGGACATGCGTCATCGCTGCCGCTATTGACGGCAGAAGATCGCATCAGCCTGAAGGACACGACCATCCTTTGGACTAAACAACTGTTCGAAGTTTCCGTTGTACGTAAAACCACGCTCCTTCAGAAGCCGATAGACGTCGTCGAACAACGGACCTCCCTCGTAAAGAGGCTGAAAACTCACTTCAATAATTATGATCTTTGCTCGCGCGACCACGTCCTCGCCTCCGGCAACAACCTTATCTTCAAAGCCCTGCACATCCAACTTGAGCAGCAGCGGGTCACGCAAGTTTAGCTCCCGAACCACATCTGAAAGCCTACGGACTTCGATCATTTCAGTTTTTTCTTTGACCGCGAACGGGAATGACTGCTTGTGAAGTTCGGCCATTGGCAACAGAGATGAACTTGGAGCGTATTCATTGTGATGGATCTCGTGTTGCCCGGCCTTTTCACCAAATGCACAGCGAATGGCGCGAAAGTTCGGCTGTCCTTTAAATCGTTCTGTCAGCTTCGCGAACGGTTCCTGGAGCGGCTCGAAGGAGATCAAATCTGCATTAGGGAGTATTGCCCGGATACGTTGAGCAAACTCTCCCATGTGCGCACCCACGTCCAACACTGTCTGGATGCCGCAGTTTGCGAGCCAATGATCTTCGGGCTTGTACTGCGGGCTAAAACCTGCAATCATTTCGAGTTCTCCCGGCGGAATGACAGGCTGAGGCTTCGGTGGACGCCACCGCACAAGATCCATTCCTAACGTCCGGAACGGTGCCTTGAGGAGCCGCTTGGCAGCAGTTTTAACATTCACGACAGAAAATTGAATCTATGAGTTATGTGAACGCCTTCCAATCTTTGAACGAATTCCGCGAAGCAGCGTCCGGGGAGAAGGCTTGGGCGATGGCGATGGCGGCGAAGTGTTTTTGATGACTTCTGTCCGAAGGAATTCCACCAATTGTAGCCTGGTGGCCGCAGGCACTCCGATGATGACGTCATCATGGACTGCAACGTAGCGGTGGGAATCGTAGGCGGCCATCAACCGGCAGATTGCGCTGATGTCCGGCCAGTGAGTTGCTTCGTGCGGGGCCGGCGGAGGTGCGAGAAAGTATCTTGCATCGTCAATCAACACTATGTGCGGCACCTTGCTCGTGTTCAGCAATTCCAATTCACCCACCACTGGACACTCGTCAGATTTACCGAAGGTGTTTTCACCGCACCAATGGGCGTCAAGCCAGAAGATCGCAGGCTCGGTGAGGGAACTGATCAGAGATTCGATGTGAGTACGGCTGTCCCCTTTGAGAAATCGGATGTTCTTGCAACTCCCATAAGTCTCCACGGCCTTTTGATGAAGAGGTTCATGCGCCTCGACGGTGAAAACGCGTTCAAAGTTGGCGGACGCCCAGACCGCTGTCTCTGCTTGATGGGTGCCTGTTTCAACAAAGACTTTTGCTTTGAACGTGTCCCTCAGCCAAAGTACCAAGTCTCTCGGAACTCCAAATCTTACGCTCCCCATATCTGGTCAGCGGGCGCTCACGTTGCAGCCTCTGCGACTACGGGGAATTTGTTGCTCAGATCAACCACCTTATCACAGCCGGCTATGGTGCTGAGACGGTGAGCGGACACGACCATCGTGAGTTTGCCAGTAAGGCTACGCAATGCCTTAAGTAGCCTGGCTTCAGTGGCCACATCGAGCGCGCTGGTTGCTTCGTCCATGATTAACAGTGATGGACGATGGTAAAGAGCGCGCGCAAGACCAATGCGCTGGCGCTGCCCGCCGGAAAGACGAATACCACGCTCCCCCACAATCGTATCAAAGCCGACCGGCAATTCCGTTTCGATGAAATCGAGTATCTGTGCCGTCGCACACGCTTGGCGCAATTGCTCAGGGTCAATCTCTTCTTCCGGCAGGCCGAATGCGATATTGCGCGCAATTGTATCGTCGATGAGAAAAATATCCTGTGGCACATAACCGATGGAAGCTTGCCACGCGGGCACCAGCGCAGGTGTAAGCGGCTCGTCGTCGATCAGAATCTCGCCTGCCGCTGGCTGGTACAAGCCAAGCAACAAATCAACGAAAGTCGATTTTCCAGAGCCGGTCGGACCAATTACACCAAGCGAAGTGTTTTTCGGAATGGTAAGCGAAAGTGACTCCAGGACCGGCCGCGATGCGCCAGGATAGCCAAAACTGATTTCGCGCAAAGTAATCGAATCATTCCAATGAAACGGCCTCGCTCGAGCGAGGACGTCGCTACGTATCGTCGGGGAGACAGACCCGTCAGTTTCCGCCTCAACAAATTCGTCATACACTTCGTCCACAGCGTGGCGCATCGAGCTGACCTGAGTCAGTTGGCTATAAAGCAACTGGACCGAAGGCAGCAGCCGGTAACCTGCAAGCGCCATCACGCCGAGGTTCGGAAGAATATCGGAAAAATCACGCCCTTTCGCTGCGAGCAGCAACACAGCCACAACGAGACCGGCAAAAGCGAGCGGTTCCACAAGATAACGCGCGGTGCCGAAAATGGTCATGCGGGCACTCATCTTCGCGATGATTGCGGAATGGCCGCCAAACCGAGCGAGAAAATGTTCTTCCGCACGATGGACCTTCACCGGTTTAATACCGCCGAGCATCTGATGGGCTTCCCGGTAGTAGCCGATGGTATGTGTTCTCAGATTTTCATCCACCTCTCGACGTTTCCGCGCGAGGAGCCGAAACGTGATTACATAAAATCCGCCAAGCCCGATCGCTGCCGAAAGCGCGATCACCGGTTGGACCAAAAACAGCGTAGCCAGTAGCAGCACCGCAGTCACCGCACGAGCCACCGTGTCCAGCAACGGGAGGAGCACTCCGGTCGTGTAATTCATCACGTCGTTAAGAATTTTCTTGAGGAGATCGCCGGAGTTGCGCTGAAGAAAATAGGTGTATGGCTGTGAAGCCATTCGGCGCAGGAGCCGGACCCGCAACCAGTGAGCAAAGTTCTGAGCGTAACGAGTGCGCGCGTACTCGGACAGCAGGTTAATTGCGTTCGAAAAAAGGACTCCTGCGATTGCGATGACCCCGGTTATTATGAGCAGTTGAAGGTTGCCCATCGGTGGAAACAGGCTCAGGAATAGAGTGCCAAAATGAGATCGGCGAATGCGATCGGGATCAGCGGCGATAGCTAAAAATGGGAAGATCGACGTGGCGCCGATCACTTGAAAGACGGCCTGCACAAGCGCGAGCGAAAAAACCCAAGCCAGCTTCGCTCTGCCGTATGGGCGCGCCAGGAAGAGAACGCGACGAAGAAGATTGGAAACGTTATGGACAAACCGCGGCATGTTTCCGAGTCACACGTTCAAGAAATCGGGGGATCATATCTCGCAACGGCGAGATTTCCAAATTATCTGCGGGAAAACTCCGGAGTCAAAGACTACAGGAGGACTGGGGCAGGTTGCTGCGGCGGTCCCCCGCACTGAGTGCTTTCGCTCACGGCGAGTTTCATACCCACGCGATGACCGCGATACAAAGCTTCATCGGAGTTGATGTAAGCCCATTCACCAAAGCGTCCAACAGTATAAATGCGGTGTTCGCTGAGCCAACACCGGGCGAGTGCTACAATGTTGCTCCGCGAATGCGTTTGAACCGGGTATCCAAAAGGAATCCGAAGCACCTTAGTAATGCGAACGTAATCAGGAGAAGGTATCACGTCCATTCGCAGCAAAGCCGCAACAACGGCATTCACCAACGATTTGGCGTCAGTGCTGCTGCTGAAAGGGTTGAAGTCTGATAATTCAACCTGGATACCATGGCGCGGCAATGTCCGGAGCCAGCGCGACGAGTTGTGGTTGAGGACTATCTTGTGGCCAATGATGTTTTTGTCGGGACAATAAATTCGTTGGCGAAGTGTCTCATATCGCCCCTCTAAAACCAACATTACAACAGTGATTGGCAAAGCTTCCAGCTCAGACACCGCAGAGGTTATTGCAGCTGGGACGTTTGGGATCAACCGTAGCAACGCGGGCAACGGAAGTGTTGAAATGATGCGGCGCCAGGTCGTTGTTTCACCATTCGTTGTTCGCAGTGTTGAGGTTTGGGGGTCAATACTGATGACGCGCTGACGAAGTCGGAGATCGGCAACCGTCTTTGCCAGCGCTTGGAAGATCTCTCCAAATCCTCCTTGGGCTGGATAGGCGATTACGGCTTCTCTTGGAATCGGTGAGCGGCGGCGGCTCTCGGACATCCTGCTTTCCGCGCTGTCAACAGGAGCAGCAACCCGTTCGGCGACCCACTCAGTATCAAGCCGGGTCAGATCGGCGCCCCAGAGCTTCCTGTTATAAGGACGCATGAACAGCTCAGTGATGCCACGTCCGAAACGGCGATCGAGGTATTCATCGAAATTCGCCGCCGCGCGCCAGCCGCCCACTGCGTCGAGGCCAATTTGGCATGCATGACGAGAATCGGGATCTGCAAGCTCTGAAAAATGCTGCTGAAACGGATAGCGTACCCACTCCCCATTCAGCCAGCACCACGCGTCGCGGTTCTGCTCCTCCATTTCCAATGCACCGAATACAAGACGCCGAATTTCGGGATGCGGTGTATGAAACGAATGGCCGCCGAGATCGAAGATCGCTCCATCTAGCGTTAGCGTGCTGCAAAGTCCTCCCACGGTTTCCCGGCTCTCCAGGACGGTTGCAGAATCGCCCAATGCAAGTGCTGCACCCAAACCGGCCGGACCAGCACCGATGACGATGGTATCGGCTTTTATCCTAGATGCGTTAGCCCGGCTATCCATGCTACCCACTGCTTACTCTTGCAGTTATCAGAGGTTAGATTGTTGATAAGCGAAACCGCTATGTCACGATTAAATTACCTGACTGCAACTCCACGCATCGGATAGCCGCCGTCCGCTTTCCACACCACAGTTTCGATAAGTATCAATGAAGATAGATCTTTATGCGCGCTGCTGGAACGAGAGAGACATGCTGCCCTTCTTTTTTTTGCATTACGACAAACTCGTTCAGCGGTACATCATTTATGATGATGCTTCGACCGACGATTCCCAGGAGATTTTGCGTCGCAATCCCAAAGTTGAATTGCGGCCAATGCCCCTATATAGCGACTCTGAGTCGAGAATTAGTTCGGCACTCGCGCTTCAGGAGACCTGCTGGAGAGAAAGCCGTGGCAGTGCAGACTGGGTAATTGTGACAGATATCGATGAGCATCTGTATCACCCGAATATGTCTGATTATCTCGCGCAATGTCGCGCGCAAGGCGTAACGATGATTCCTGGCCTCGGATACCAAATGCTCTCGGAACGATTCCCTGAGCACAAGACTTTGCTTTGCCAGTCGCTCACCAGAGGTGCTTGTTACCCACTTTACAGTAAATTGAACGTCTTCTCTCCCAACGAAATCGACGCCGTTAATTATGCTCCTGGTCGTCACAGCGCCGCGCCAATAGGCCGTGTTGTTGTGCCAGCCCGGGACGAACTACTACTGCTTCACTATCATTATTTGGGCTTCGAGCGTGTACGAAAACGCTATGCTCAATTTGTCACCAGGCAGCGAAAAAACGATATCGCAATGGGATGGGGGTCCCAATATTCATGGTCTTCCCAACAACTCAGTGAAGCTTGGAACCTAGTAGCGAGTCGGCTGGTCGATATATCGCGGCCAGACCTAAAACCTTGGGAAACCCACGAGGGGCCACGCTGGTGGCGAGATCGCCATCGCGCAGGTCGAGGACGCCGGTGGTCGGGTAAGGCGTGGAGAGTTTTCTCCGGCCTTTCCATTCGCATCTGTGGGGGATCCAAACGGCTATGAGATTGAGATTCTGGTTTGGGTAGGATCACCGATAAAATGGGGCCGCACAGGGATCGCCTCTCGGTACTGGTCGATCAGTGGTCCACACCTCCACGGACGTAGCCGCTGACAACGAGACCCTACTTCACGTCGGCCAATTCGGGAACGCTGCACAAAAAATACAGCATCCTGTCTCGGGCCTGTGTGCATGCTGTCGACCAAGTCGCTGGTTCCAAGTGCAGGCGACGCACACGTTCATCATTGTGGCGTTGCAGATAATAACTCACGTTTTTTGTCAACTCGAACATTGTGCGTTCCACTTGCGCAGTGGCGTTTGGCTCTGGCAGCCAAATTCGATCTTCACTGGTCGGCGAAGGCCAGCCTAGAAGAAGATGGCAATGGCCATCTCTCGCACCAAAACAATCGAACCTGAGAATCTGGAACCCAAAAGCATAAAGCGAAACGGCTGGGCCTTTTCCAATCGGCAAAACCTTCCAGTACACCTTCAAATCGACGTCAGGCTGGACATGTATCCACTCCACGTCACTCCGGACTTCTCCCGTTGCCAAGTCCAAGTCTTCCGGACTAAGCCTGACGCTTGCATCGTAACACAGGCGCCGGAGCAACTGTCCCTTGATTTGTGCACGGAGGGCTGAAAGCATCGCCGTAAGTGTAAATTACAATTTGTGGTCGCTGCAAGGCGCGAGTGCACTTCCATGTTCTATCACGAACGAGGAACTATCGCGCCATCCCGGTGCAATTCACAGACGACAGTATTTGGCATAATGGATAACTGCCATCGTAATCATCTGCTCCATAACCGTTTTGCTGTTCGGTTTCGCTTCGGGCTCACATAACAGATAGTGATCGAGCAAATCCCGAATCAGTTTTTCAGCGCTCCGAAACGACGCCCGCTTCTCCGTAAATTTTTTTTATTTTCAATGCTCCCTCGTTCATATACCAGGCGTTGAAAAGCAGAATGTCGCCGTGCCGGACGGCGTCTAGCAGCGCGGCGTGATCCTCCGGCCGATCACCTTCGGGCGCCATCAGCACACTAAACGCCTTCGGATAGACCAGGCGCGCGCCAACTGGCGTCGAGGTAATCCTATGATGCACATAAGAATTAAGCGGAGCGGAGTACGCGAAGTAACGCATCGATTCATTCTCGGGAATCAACAAGACATCGGGATACGCGTCCGCGACCGCTTTAAAAACGTCCGGATTAATCGAGCCATATGCGGTCGCTGTTGAATCCACATAGAAAAGTGTGCAACCCCATCGCTGCTTCGCGTAGCCGATCCTTTCCCGAAGAATCTGGACGGCGTGCTCGTCCTCGGCAGCTTGGTGCACCGGCCAGCCATTTACCATCGCGATTTGCTGCGGTCGAATGCAGACACCCACTTTTAGTCCGGCTGCGCGGAATTTCTCGAAGTATTCGTCAATCGTGCTTTTGGCGCCGTCATTTTTAAACTCCATTTCCGGCGCGAGGGTCGGAACAAGGCGCGGATCGCCGTAATAGACCTCACCGATAAACTGCTCGCCTTCCGGATCCCAGGTGATCATTCCCTGCGCACCAGTGTCCTTTAAAACTTGAACGCTGTCATCGGCCTGCTTAAGAAGCGCGGCTCGAAAAGCTGCTTTGCCTTTGTCATTGGTAGCGTCGATCTCGCCGAAGTTCATGGTCCAGCGGCGCGGATTGGTCGCCACGTTAATTTGCGAGCCGGCCAGAAAGATCGCGCCAATGGGGCGACGATCTTTCCAGTCTACCTGGAATGGATACTTCCCTGCGTACCGTTCCAAAACGTCGCCCGAGAGATCTTGCACGCCTGCACGTGCCGGGCCGAAACGCAGCGAAACGTTGAACGCCTTGGTGGTGCCCGGCTTGATATCGCGGCACGTGACAATGAACGGATAACTGGTTCTGGCCGGAAAATTCGTCGACTGCGGGACATCCACAGCACAGTCCACATCATCACTGCAAAAACTAAGCGCACCGGTCCCGTAATCCATCTGGATAATCGGCACAACAAACCGTGGATCGGCTACTGACGGAATGGAAAGGGGACCTTCGTGTAACCGCCAGTCGGGTCCCTTAAAACCGAATCCGAACATGCCCGCCTCAAGCGTGCCGCCGTGCGGAATGCTCGGGAAGTTCAGCTCCATCAACCGAAGGGAGAATTCGTTAAGCGGTTTCGAGCTGGTATTCGAAACCTCAAGCCTCATTGTGAGTCTATCGTCTTGCTTGCCGTACGCGCAGGAGATGCGTCCCGAGGCATAGCTTACATCGACTGTGTCGGCTTTTTTGTCTGGCGTCGCGACTTGCGGTGAAGAACGCGGAACAAGTGCGTCGAGCACTGTACGAAAAACAGATTTCTGCGGCTGCAACTCCCCGCTTTCAGGCGAAACGAGAAACGATTGTCCATTGAACGAGAGTGAATCGAGACCGTGATCGCCCACGACGAAATTCAACCCTTGTTTGGAAGCAGGCGATTGAAGAACCGCCGGGCTCGGACTTCGATTCTGTTGTGACTCCGTCTTCACCAGGCTCGTATCCGCGAAAACGGTCGCAGCAAGAAACGGCAGGAAAAAACCAATGAATGAGCTGTGAGGAGGGATGAGCGGCAAATGAAAAGGGTTGAAAATTTCAGCAGTCTACCTGATGGCCGACTGCTGACCACTGCCTTTCGCATTGGAGGACCACTGATTACTGATAACTGATCACCGATCACTCACTCCAGCCTCGCACCGTCGGTGGCTTCCGCCTTTCCCTTGCCCGGGAAAGGATTGAGGTGAGGGGTGGTTCCCGGCTTCACCCCTGGATCGCCACTGCTCGGTGGTGCCGCGATTACAACTTTGATTTGCGGAGACGGCCTGTTATCGGATCGCGTTGATATCCCATCGCAATTGTGATCTCCTCGAGATCTTCCAAAATCGCCAGCTTCTCCTCGAAGGGTAAAGCAGACGATTCCGCAAGGGTTTGCAGATTGTGCCTGCGCCAGGCTGCGCGTTCCTCTGGCGACAATGAATTTAAAGAGGCGCGTTTATTCACGTTCACTCTGCTCACGTTGCTCCTCCAAAATGTCGCGCAGCAGCGCTGCATCGGCAAGGTCCTGCGGCCGGCCAGCCGCCTCTTTCATGGCAATCAGCGCTTCAATTCGAAGGACAGGTGCTCGCAGTTCTCCCCAAGTGTGCCAATTGGCCGTTTCGAATTCTTGCTCAAATACAAACGGTTCACTAACGAAGATATCAACCCGCGTGCTTTCACGTCGCGGATCCAACAACTGAAAGACAATCATGCCCTTTTCATCCCTCCACTGCTGACGCAGCGTTTCATCTGCAAATTGTACCGCCTCGACTGGGATTAAGGGACGATAACCGATTGCCGTGAGCGCATTCATCGCCCGCAACACATTTTCGCGCCCCAGTTCAACGACCAAGTCAATATCCTGGGTGAACCGGACATAGCCGTGTGCCACAACAGCCAGTCCGCCAACGATCAGGTAACGGACGTTTG
>JBARAJ010000134.1:0-23500 GCA_049791915.1 Candidatus Udaeobacter sp. | reverse complement strand
GATTGCGAGTGGGACGAGCGTCGATTTTCTCTCGAAACAAGGATTGAAGCCGGTGCCATAATTCTGCCGCCGCCTCGTATATGCAACACACACCGATGGGCTGAATGCAATTGGCCTAATTCCCTTTAACGCGAGGGCAGCCGCTTCTGGGGTTCTCAGAACACGGCCATTACTATCATCTGCGCCGATCCCGTTCTTGTTTTTGGAGTTCATAAATCGCAATTCGTCAGTTGTGTGCTAACTGTGTTTCTGTAGTCGGATCCCAGAGATCCAAGTTGAGGATCGTCTGCTGATCTTCCTTAATAACGACGAGCATCCGCACGTAGCCGCCTCCCTCCGACCGAGCTACGACTCTGTAGGATCCAACTGGCAACGACACGAGCTCGGGAATTTCATCGTCTGCTGAACGGCGGTTGTTAACGTTTTTAAACAACCTTCCGTCGATCGCGTAAATGATGTAAGAGGAGTGTGGAAAGTAACGCTTGTCGCCGTCCCTGACTACGTCGCTAGCCGAATAGACCTTGAGATAGCCTCGCCTCGACTTGGCGTGATAGTTCCAATCCCCTGGTCTTACGGCTCCGGGAAACAACAGGTCCCTATCTCCCGCTTGCGCGGTGGTTGATCCGCCCAGCCAGAAGGCCAATGGAACAATCAATAGGGTGACTTTCGACAACTGTGAACGGAATAATGATTTCATATAGTTAGTGTGCTGTGGTTGATGTTTGGTTGCGTGATTGTGTTTCAGTTGATGGTGTCCTCATTAAAATGCCATCAACTATTCATACTGTGTTGCTGCACTAATATTCCCTTAGTGTAAGAGGGCTTCCGGAAGACAGAACTCTTGAAAGGGACTCCGGACATAGCGATGCCCGACATCTGAGCAGCGCGCTTACTCAAGAAAGGACCCAATGGGAGTCCAACCTTCTCTTGGAGGAACCTTAACGACCGTTGTCACGATAGAAGAAACGTTCGATCAGATCGTAACTTCTCCCGGTGCGCCGAACTCTGATTACGAAACGCGCGACGCCATCCGTACGGCGAACAACGAAATCGCACCCGTAAGGGTGCCGTTTCTCCTGCGCAATGCGCGCGACCTCAGCGTCGAGCGTTTCTCGCGGCGTGGGTC
Organism: Candidatus Udaeobacter sp.; assembly: GCA_049791915.1. Taxonomy (GTDB): domain Bacteria; phylum Verrucomicrobiota; class Verrucomicrobiia; order Chthoniobacterales; family UBA10450; genus Udaeobacter. The sequence goes on along the minus strand of JBARAJ010000134.1, from coordinate 22,374 downwards.
CGGTTGAACGCAATTTGTCTAATTGCCTTATCGCGGCTGCGCCCGCTTCGCGGATTTTCTGCAAGCGATCGTCGTACTTTACGTCAAAACTCACTCCTCGCTTCGGAGCTCATGTGAGTCTTAGTAAAATTGAAACATTACGAATAGCTTGAACTCGCCACGCGCTCACTGGTCTGGAACCGCCGTCTAGACAGATTGATTGTACGGATCAGCGACCGCCGCGAAAGCCGCCGCCGCGAAAACCACCGCCACGAAAGCCGCCGCTGGTAAAGCCACCGTATCCGTAACCATAAGGATAATAGCTATAGGGATAGTACCCGTAGTATGGACCGGGGTAGTAAAAGAGCGGGTCACCAAAATCGCCAAAGAAGGAGAACCCATTGTCGAAGCCGCGATTGTTGAACCGACCGCCGCGAAAGCCACCATCATGAAAGCCGCGGCCACGAAAGCCACCTCCGCGAAAGCCAGCAGTGTTAAAACCACTGCGAAAACCCCCACCTCGAAAGCCTCCACCTCGAAAACCGCCCCCACCGAAGCCGCCACCGCGAAAGCCTCCTCCACCGGAGCCGCCGCCACCATGACCACCGCCGCCGCCGCCGTGCGCCGTCACGTTCGAGCTCGCAAAAGCACAAACTGTAAGAGCAATTGTCACTGCAATAAGTTTTTTGTAATTCATATACATCTTTCCATTTGTTAGTACAACGGGAGAGTCCTGTTTTTATTCCGCTCCTCCTAACTAGAAAGCCTGGTGGATCGAGCTTCCCTCCCCAGAGATCCGCCGGGCATACGATGCGGGAGATCACTTTCTTGGAATATAACTTTGCTAATTTGGTATGAATGGATTGAACGCAGCACAACTTTTTTACGAAACCCAACAACTCACACCATGAAAAGACTGATAATTCTCACTTCTGTATTTTCGGTGCTCGCCATGATGCTGGTCTCGTGCGCGAGCCAGCCGGCGACAACCGAAACGACCACGCGTCAGACTACGATAAGTAGTGCATCTACGCTCATGCCACAGTCACCACAGTTGCCACCACCACAGTTGCCACAGACGGTTCAGATCACAGGCAGCACCTACTAAGCCGAGAGCGAGATGGATTGAAGGCTGTGACGTGCGCAGCGGTAATCCGCTTCGCTGGTTGTCAACGACGATTTGCGGCGCCGGTTTGCTGAGTTCAAGCTGGTCACTCACTTTTTGAAGGCCCGTAGTAAGCGCTTCAATTTGCTTTTGCTGCTCCACAAGCCACGACTCAAAGTCCTTGGTTAGCTGCTCTACTTGCAGTGCTCTTTCAGGAACTCGTTGAGCAACATCGCCTTCACCGCGTCATAGCGCACGATGAAAGCCTTCCCGTCGCGATCGCGTGCGACCAGATCGCGATTGACCGTTTGTACCTTTCCAGCCACAAGACCGTGACTATTTCGGCGATTTTACTGAAGCACGTGCAACGCCATCACCGGGTGAATCTCCGGGTTGATTGATCTTTGGGAGTGCGACCGATCTCGAAGAGCCCTGCGAGATTAACTAAGCAGTAGATCACTTTCTTGGAATATAACTTTGCCAATTCGGTATGAATGGATTGAACGCAGCACAACTTTTCTACCAAACAAACATACCGAGATTTTTTTATGCCTATTACAATCGCCAGTATCATGAATCTTATGGGACCGGACATGATGGTAATCTTCCTTATCGTGTTGCTCCTGTTCGGAGCTAAGAAGCTGCCGGAACTCGCCCGAGGGATGGGTCGAGCGGTAAAAGAGTTCAGCGCGGCACGAGATGAGATTGAGAAGGGATTAAATCAGTCCGGTCCCAGCGGCGTGGCACCGTCCAACCTACTGGACACAAAAACCGAGCTACCGTCTGGGCGGTAGTCCTGGCGACACTAACATAGTTCTCGACAGCTTCTCACCGGCAACTCCGCTACAGAAAGAACTCAATGATCGCTCGGGTAACTCGCAGGCCGCGCAGAAAACGAATCGTCATTCTGGGCGGCGGTTTCGGTGGGGTTTATGCCGCCATTCATCTGGAGAAATTGCTGGCGCGAGAGCACACGGTGGAGATTTGCCTCGTCAGTCGCGATAACTTTTTCCTGTTCACACCTATGCTTCACGAAATCGCAGCAAGCGATCTCGAGATCACAAATATCGTAAATCCCCTTCGCAAGCTGCTCCATAAGGTCGAGGTACTGGTGGGTGACGTGAATGAGATTGACCTGCCAAACAAGCGGGTCCTGATTTCGCACGGTTACCGCAACGAGTCACGACAACTCGATTATGATCAGCTGGTCATCGCTCTTGGATCAATCACTAACTTTTATAATCTCCCCGGTTTTCCAGAGCTAGCGTTGGCAATGAAATCGCTTCCGGATGCGATCCGATTGCGCGCCCAAATCCTCCGACATTTGGAAGAAGCAAATTCAGAATGCAATCCCACCGACAGGAAATCATTACTTACTTTTGTGGTGGCAGGCGGCGGCTTTGCAGGTGTGGAAACGGTTGCAGCGTTAAATGACTTCGTGCGGGAAGCACTGCCGTTCTATCCCAATCTGTGTGAAGATATGTTGCGACTAATGCTCGTGCATTCCGGTCCAGTAATCCTGCCAGAACTAGGCGAGAATCTGGGACGATACACGCAGGAAGTGCTCGCGCGACGCGGTGTGGAAGTCCAGCTTAATACTCGCGTCAAGAGCATGACGGAAAACAGCGTTTTGTTAGTCGATGGTGCCACGATTCCATCCCGCACTTTGGTTTGGACTGCCGGAACAGTGCCTAACCCCCTAATTCTTCCGCTCCCTTGTGTAAAGGATCGAGGCCGAATCCGCGTGAACGAATTCTTGCAAGTCCCCGATTGGCCTAATGTCTGGGCGGTGGGTGACTGTGCGTTTGTGCCGGACATCAGAAATCCGGGAAAGTCTCATCCGCCAACCGCCCAACATGCCATACGCGAGGGCAAGGTTGTGGCGCAGAATATCGCGGCTACGCTGCTGGGTCATCGCTTAAAGCCATTTTCGTTCAGGACCATTGGGCTGCTGGCCTCGATCGGTCGCCGGATGGGCGTAGCGCGGATTTTCGGTTTCAATTTTTCAGGTTTCTTCGCGTGGTGGATGTGGCGGACGGTTTACCTCAGCAAGTTGCCCGGCTTGGACAAAAAAGTTCGGGTGGCATTTGATTGGACACTAGATCTTCTCTTCCCGAAGGACGTTTGCGCAGTATATGACCTGGACCATCATCGCGATTTCGATCGCCAGGACCATACGAGAAATGTGCTCGGAAATAATGGCGATTACCAAGTAACGGCGCGACAACCAGTGCACTCAAGCATAGGAAATGGCCTAAGGAGAATCGAGCCGCTGGGAACCGAGCGATATGGATGGGCAAATCCGAGGGTGCAGTGAGCACAAGCGTCAGCTCGCCGCCGTGCTGCGCTTATGACTGCCCTCTCACGACGCTCTCCGAGCCGTGGAGCTTTTTACGTTGGTATTCTTGGCGCCGCGATTTTTGTGATCGCGCTGATCATCTGGCAAGGGGTCACTTCACATGGCACGCCCGACCCGATGCAACCGGACACGAGCTCAGCGGTAGCGTCCATGGATATCGGCATCCTCGTATTCCGCGAAGGACTCGAATGCATCCTGGTGCTCGCGGCGATCACCGCGAGCATGACCGGAAGCGATCAGGTGCATAGGCGTCCCGTTGCGATGGGCGCAGGCATGGCTTTCGTCGCGACATTAGTCACATGGTTCATCGCTATCAAAATCGTTGGAGAACTTACGGAAAGTGTTCCGGCACTCGACCTGCAAGCTGCGACCGGCCTTGTCGCGGTCATTGTTCTGCTCGTGATAATGAACTGGTTTTTCCACAAAATTTATTGGGGTGGATGGATTCGGGCGCATAATCGCCGCAGAAAAGCGCTAATCGTTAGCTCGAATGGTGAAAGCACCCGACAATCCCTTTTCTGGGGTTTGATTCTGCTTGGATTTACTTCCCTTTATCGCGAAGGCTTCGAAGTCGTTCTTTTTCTCCAAAGCTACAATCTGCGACTGGGTGGCAGCGTCGTGTTAAAAGGCGCGTTCCTCGGCCTTCTCCTCTCGGGGATGGTGGCTGTACTTACGTTCGTTCTGCAACAGCATCTCCCGTATCGAAAGATGCTGATTACCACAGGCATTCTGTTGGGCGTCGTCCTGGAAGTAATGGTGGGTGAACAAACGCAGGAGATGCAACTCGCCCATTGGATCTCCAGAACAGACATTAGTTGGCTGGCCAACGTTATCCCTAATTGGATGGGGACGTGGTTTGCGGTGTTTCCCACTTACGAGACTGTAATCGCTCAACTATTGGCCGCGATCTTGGTCGTGGGCTCTTATTATGCCGCAAGTCATGTGCAGCGCGGAGTACGAGCGGCCAGTAGCGACTTGGTAAACGCAACCGCAGCCAGCTCGAGCCTTTCCCAAGCCGCTGTCCGTTAGAACACTCAAGGATCGATCGTCGATATTATGTTTGCGGCAAAACGCTCCATCTCTTCAAATTGCGGGCTGCATTGCAGCAGCAGGAGGTCAACGCCAACCGCTTCAAACTCAGCGATGCGTTCCGCAATTTGGCCGGGTGTGCCGACCAGTCCAGATCGCAATCCCCGATTACTCACGGAGTAATCTTCGAGCGAAACATGTTGGTCAAGCTTTGTGCCGGCCAGCCATTGCTGATAATTGTCGTAGCCGGCGGCGGACTGCTTCACGTCGGAAATGCGCGCCAGTTCTCTCTGCGCTTCCTTTTCGGTATCACGAACAATCGAATAGGCGGCGACTCCGAAAGTCATAGGACCGAGACCTTTCTTTTCTCTTCGCTCAGACATGTCAGCGATTTTGGACCGGATACGATCGGGAGGATCTCCATGCATGACAAAGGCGTCGCAGCGTTCACTAATCAATTCCTTCGCTGCTTCCGATTCGCCACCTGCGTAAATCACTGGTCGTGGCTGTGAGATTGGCTTTGGCTGCAGGACCGTATCCTCCACCTGATAGTAACTTCCGGAGAAAGAAAAATGATCCCGTTTCCACATCTGGTCGACGACTTCGAGCCACTCCGTCGTGCGGGCGTAACGATCATCATGCTGCTCGAAATGGACACCGTACTTCTTTGCCTCATCCGCCCACCAGGATGAAACAACATTGAGGGAAAGGCGGCCCGGGCCAGCGATATGATCGATGTTCGCGGCTTGTTTGGCGAGCAGGGCGGGCGAGTGAAATGTGGGACGGACCGCAACCATCAACTCGAGGCGCTTCGTCACCGCTGCCAAGGCTGCGGCTGTAGACCAGGCGTCCAACGCGGGCGCATCGGGACCTTTAATGTCATTGAGGTTTAGTTCAGCGATCAGCGTGAGATCGAATCCGATCTCTTCGCTTCGTCGCGCCAGACGGCTCGCGTATTCCCACGTCGCCTCCATCTGTTCGTCTTCCACGTTTCGCAGCCAGCCGCCGAAGACTGGGAGCCAATATCCGTAACGCATTAGGCCCCCTCCTTTTCCTTCTCAAGGTAGTCGACCAGTCGCACGTGCGGATCAAAGCCAAGAATCTCAAGCGCGTTCGCCACAAAATTGGAAAGGGCATTAATGTCGTAATAAACGATGCTGCCATCGCGATCGTCGACGATGTATTCAATGCTGCCCACGTCGATTTGCGCGGCACCGACGATTTTTTCAACTGCATCAATTATTTCTTGGGGGGGCGTGTAATCCTCCACTTTCAATCCGGCCTTCGGTGCATCAACGAGCCCTGTCGTGTTGGCGGCGGAAGCGCCGTCTTCGGTTCTGCATATCTCAGCCGGACACAGATTAAAGTTCTCTCCCGAGGTGTAGACTTTGATCGCATACAGGAATTTCCCACCAAGAGTCTCGACGCGCGTAATGTGTCCGCCGCGAACTGGAAGAAACTCCTGTACGAGAGCAGTGCTATCGATCCCAAAATCGATTTCGCCGGCCGCGGCCGCACGCTCCAATGCCGGTGCGGAATCAAAACGTATAACCCCTGCTCCCCTGCCGCCGATATTTGGTTTGACGATGACTGGAAATCCAATCTTTTGTGCTGCGGAAGCAACTTGGGTCGCGCAGTTCACGATACGCGAGCGCGGCGCAGCCAGTCCCAGGGAATGCAGGAGGGCGAGTTGCGCTGCCTTCGAAATCTCGAACGAAAAGGCTTTGCAGCCGTTGATGACACGCACTCCAATACGCTCGAGGTGCGCGAGATAGTCGCGCGTGAAGAAAATGCCTTGTGCGTTACCGCGCAGGTAGGCGGACGCGCTCATCCGGTTGAAAAACAAAGCGTATTTTCTATCGGTCGCGGTCGCGTCATATACGTGGCATCCCGCATCGATGCGAACGTAATGAATCGAGCGGCGATCCAATTCCGCAAAGAGGGGGCGGAACCAATCCGAATGCTCATAGTAAACGGCGAGTGGTAACTGCTGGTTCATCATTGGTAGTTTTCAAACCATTAAGAATCGACCAGCCGCGCGAGCGACGGTCACGTTTCCTTCCGTCAATAGAGACCGGTTTAGCCTCGTTTTATTCCGATTGCGCATGTTGGATTCGGCAACTCGGTCAATGCGACCAGACCATGCGACGTAAATGTTCTTGATAAAACCATACTTGGCAAAATTTCTGTTCCACCTGTAAGACTCCAAGTGGCAACTCGAATGGAGGCTCGATAATTGGTCCGGTTTCATTTTCAAGGACTGTTTCTCTGCAGTCCTCACGCATACGCTCCTTGACCGTCGTGCTGATCGGGTCTTTATCTTTGGCCGCGAATCCTCGTGCGGCGTCCTGAAAAGCTCCTGTTGCGTCATGTGTTCAAGTCGCAGCAGAGCTGATCGACTTCTTCGTATGTCAGCGGTTGGTGGTTGCCGCTGTTGGTTGCGATTTCCGCTAGTTCTGCCAGCGGAATTTGCTTTTGTTCGCCGGTAATGTCGGCGATGTGGTTTTGCCAGAGCCGCAACGCCGCGAGAACGGTGTCTCGCTGCGCGGGGCTCAGAGCTTTGATGCTCATTTGTTTGGTTTCCTTTCGTTGACTGCGGTTAGTCATTTTGCGCGCTTCTCTGCGGTCGCTCATCGCGTCCTCGATGTGTTAGAAAATGTGCCAGTCCCGAGCCTCTTCGTTGGCTTTGAATACCGAGCGGTTCACGCTCGTTTGAGCGTTAACAATTTCTGGGTTGCTCTGTGCATAGAATTCTCCGCAGGTCGCGCCCGAACTCTCGAAGGAGTCACCAGAGGGCGCGCCGTCGTCGCGCGTGCTGTGACGCGCTGTTGCCGTTTGTAGTAGGCGACCCTTACGCTGCTTTTACCGCATTGAGTGCACCCATCTCTTTTTCGAGATCGAATCCAAGAGCTTTGAAGAGATCATGGGGTCCCAGCCTCCTGTTATCGCATTGGCACTGGGACGGTGGAGTTAGGGGATCTAACGTAAGTCTGCATATACCTGCACTGAATTCGCTTAACGTGCGATCAAACTCCCTCTGCGAAAACGCCTGCTAATAGGGTTTTCTGCAGGATGTTATCCATAATTGTTCTCTTGGTGACGCTAGTTATTCTTCTTATGTTCGTGAGAGTGGAGCTGGCGGTGCATGAACCTCAGCCTGGGTTGCTCGGTGTGATGATTCTCTTGGAGCCGCCGTTCTTCTCGAGGTAAGCTTCATCAAAGTTTTTCCAAAACGCGGTAAATGCGTAGGTCTTGCCAGGTTCTGCGTTAACGCGTCTTTGAGTCGGCGCTGTAGACCTATAGATCTGTGGACTCGTGCTTACCGACAAGACATGCTGCCCGGGCGGCAACACCGCGTCGTAGCTCTGACTAAGTCCCAAATTCGCAACGTGGACACCGTCGAGAAATAAGATGAGGTACTGAAAAGTCCCAAAATTAGCTGACCTGGTCACAACCAAATGAGCCTCATCCTCAGAATGGGCGAAGGCAGAGTTTGATCTAACCTCTTGCGCCTTAATCGGTGTGCTTGCTGCAAAGCTGCATGCGATTGCAACCATGATTAGTTTACGTGAAATGCAATTCAATATTTTCATGATCTGGAGCCTTCAATTTATTCATACCGAATCGGCAAAGTTATATTCCAGGAAAGTGATCTCCCGCATGGCGTGCCCCGCGAATCTCTGGGGAGGGAAGTTCGATTAGTTGAGAGACTCCTTTTCCTCGATCTTCACTGCCGCGGCGCGGAGATCATCGAGTCGTTGAACTGCGTTACGAGTTAACTCTCATTTGGTCCGGGGTTGAGTGAAGTGATCGCCAAACATCGGCAGGTCGCTCTTTTTCTCGGCTTTTGTCGCCTCGTCTTGCAACACAGCCCAGTGTTTGGCAAGGCGGCCGTTCTCGATCCTGACAAGATCCGCGGCGACCCAGGCAACAGGCCAGCCGGTCCTGAGAAACGTCCATGGACGATCATGTTCATCCTATTTCTCCTTACCGATCCGAGCCGCCAAACGCTCCTTGAGCTTGGCGCGGGCGCGGGCGAGCCGCGACATAACTGTGCCCGGCGCAATTTGAGCGATGTCGGCTATCTCCTTGTAAGAGAGATCTTCCTGGTGTCGCAGCGTCAGGATCTCACGGAATTCCGCAGGCAATTCATCCATTGCTTCCCTAATTAGTTCTGTGTCTTCACTACGCTCCAGAATCGTTGCGGCACTCATAGACTCGTCGCCGGACGCGTGTATTTCTTCGTCAAAAGGGGTGGTGAGATCAGCCACACGGTTCTTTTTTAGCAACGTGTAGGAGGTGTTTCGGACAATCGTCAGCAACCAAGCCCTGCCGTTGGAGCCGTGGAATCCACCGAAAGATTTAAACGCGCGGAGAAACGCCTCTTGGACCACATCCTGCGCATCCTGTTCGTTGCGAAGCAACCATTTGGCCAAATTGTACGCTGCATCAAGATGAGGCAGCATCATCGCTTCAAAAGACATTAAGTCCTTTTTTCAGCGTGGCTTTCTTCGCGTTTCTTAACTACGACGAACTCCACGATCGTCGGGTGGGATCCGAAATCTTTGATCAAATTGGTTGTTTTCAAAATTCCATTTTCGGTTGTGACATCTGTCCGGCGCGTCTGTTTTCTTTGGTCCGGCATGAATGTCCTTCTACCTCCTAAAGCGGAAATCCCGCTTAGAACGGACCACGACTGCGCGAGATATTCTAAAGAAGCCGTCAGGCTGTAAAAATTCCTCGATCGTGTTAAAATTCGCAGTGTCGAACAGCCTGTATGACGACGCCTTCTCGATCGACACAAGAAGTTACCCAACTGCTGGGCGACTGGAGCGGCGGAGACGAGGGAGCGCTCGAAAAGCTGATTCCGCTTGTGCAGCCCGAATTGCACCGGCTGGCGCATCGTTATATGAGCCGGGAACGCGCCGGCCACACGCTGCAAACGACCGCGCTTCTCGACGAGGCCTATCTACAACTTACCGACAAAACACAGCCGCCATGGCAAAACCGCACACATTTTATGGCTGTTGCCGCGCAACTAATGCGGCGCATCATGGTGGATCACGCGCGCGCACGGCATGCGCTCAAACGCGGCGCCGGGGCGATAAGGGTGACTCTGGACGAGACGGCTTGGGTCACCGAAGAGCGGGCGGAAGAGCTGCTGGCGCTTGATGAAGCGCTGGAAAAGCTGGCCGAGTTTGATCGCCGCAGATGCGAGATCGTCGAGATGCGTTACTTCGGCGGACTGACCGTAGAAGAGATTGCCGATGTCCTTAAGGTACATCCCAACACGGTGAAGCGAGACTGGAGGGCGGCCAAAGCGTGGCTCTACGCAGAGCTGACCACGGAAGGATGTTAATGGAGCCCGAGCTGTGGCAACGGATCACCGACGTATTTGATGAGGCGATGACGCGGGGGCCAAAAGAGCGCATCGCGTTTCTCGAGGAAGCCTGCGAGGGCGACGGAGACTTGCGCAAACAGGTCGAGCGGCTCGTCAAATCTCACGAAAAATCGGGTGACTTTCTCGAGTCTTCAGCCTTTGCCGAAGCTCCGGAACTTCTGACGGATGATCGCGCCAGCGCATCGGTCGGGGAACTAATTGGTCATTACCGGATAGAGTCTCTTATCGGCATTGGCGGAATGGGCGAGGTCTATCTCGCGCGGGACGAGCGACTCGGGCGCAAAGTCGCTCTCAAGCTTCTCCCAGAGCGCTTGACGACGGACGAGACGCAGTTGAACCGGTTCAAAAATGAGGCGCGGAGTGCCTCGGCCTTAAATCATCCGAACATTCTAACGGTTTACGAGATCGGCGCGGAGGGAAACCGGCAGTTCATTGCGACGGAGTTCATCGAAGGCATCACCCTGCGCGCGTCGCTCGCGCGTGGGAGAATGAATCTGCACGCAGCGCTGGAAATTGCCGCGCAAGTGGCCTCGGCGCTGGCTGCCGCGCACGAAGCCGGCGTCGTGCACCGCGACATCAAACCGGAGAACATCATGCTGCGACCGGACGGATACGCGAAGGTGCTCGACTTCGGGATTGCCAAACTCATCGAGCAAAGGCGGCCATCGGGCCGTTATGAGGTCGGAACAACGGCGGTGCTGCAAACGCGACCAGGGTTAGTGTTAGGCACGGGGCACTACATGTCTCCGGAACAGGCGCGCGGCCAAAAGGTGGACGCGCGCTCGGATATTTGGAGCCTGGGCGTGGTGCTCTACGAAATGGTGGGAGGAATCCCGCCGTTCCGGGGCGAGACGCCGAGCGACTGCATCGCCTCCATCCTGAAGACGGAGCCACCGCCTTTATCCGACGTGTTGTCGGATGTTCCGCTCAAACTCGAATCCATTCTGCAAAAGGCTTTGCGCAAAAACAGTGATGAACGTTACCAGACGGTTAATGAGATGCTCGCCGACCTCCGCGCTCTCAAGGGCGAACTGGAAACGGAAAGCTCCTTGCCGCCGACCAAAGCGCGCGCCGAATCCATCGCCAGCAAGATTAAACGTCATAAGCGTGGCGTGTTACTCACTCTGGCAGCGGCGCTGTTGATAGCCACGGCGGTTGCCTACTCTGTTCTCTTTGTCGCCCCAGCGCCGTTATCAAATGAAAAATCCATTGCCGTTCTGCCATTTGAAAACCTGAGTGAGGAAAAATCCAACGCATATTTCGCCGATGGGATCCAGGACGAAATTCTCACCCGGCTCTCAAAGATTGCGGATCTCAAAGTGATTTCGCGCACGTCCACGCAGCGTTATGAGAAGACATCTCAAAAGCTTTCTGAGATTGCGAAGCAACTCGGTGTCGCCAATCTCCTGGAAGGTAGTGTCCAAAAAACAAACGATCAGGTGCGCGTGAATGTGCAATTGATTAGAGCCGCTAATGATTCACATCTCTGGGCAGAGACCTTTGATCGCAAACTCACTGACATCTTTTCCGTCGAAAGCGAGGTGGCCAAAGCCATTGCCGATAAGTTGCGGGCGAAACTTACCGGTCAGGAAGAACAAGTCATTGCGGCTAGGCCGACGGACAATCCTGAGGCTTACGATGCCTACCTGCGTGGTCTGGCTTATACACTGAAAACGGGAGACTCTCCCGCCAACCACCTTGGCGCGCAGAGATATCTCAAAGAAGCAGTGCGATTGGACCCCAAGTTCGCCCTCAGTTGGGCGCTGCTGTCATACGTCGATGCGCTCGGCTACCTCACACTGACTCTTCAACCAACGGTCGCCCTCCGTGAAGAGGTGCGTCAGGCAGCTGAAACCGCGCTCACTCTTCAGCCCAATCTCGGCGAGGCCATAGTGGCCAAGGGATATTATTATTACGCCTGCCTGAAAGATTACGACACCGCTGTGCGTTACTTTGAGCGAGCACGTCAGTTCCTGCCGAATAGCAGCCAGATTCCTGAATCGCTGGCCTACGTCGCGCGCCGGCAAGGCCAGTGGGACCGGAGTGAGTCATACTTCAACGAGGCCGAGCGGCTCGACCCGCGCAACGTTAACCTACTCACCTCGCACGCAACATCCTCCATTATACTGCGACGCTTCCCCGAAGCGCTGCGAAAGCTTGATCAGGTTCTCGATATTACTCCGGACGACGTGGATACCCTCGCGGAAAAGGCGGCTATTGCACAAGCCGAGGGCGACCTGCCGCGTGCTTCAGCGCTTCTCGCTTCGCTCCACCCGAACGCCGACGACACCATCGCCTTGGGAACACAAGTTTATCAAGCGATCCTGGAGCGTCGCCCGGCACAAATCATTCCTCGACTAAAGGAAATACTTGCCAAGCCTGACCCGGCATTGGGTTATTTCAATGGCGAACTGCGCTTTTGGTTGGGCTGGGCACAAGAAGTCGCCGGCGACCATACCGCTGCCCAGGAAAGTTTTCGACAGGCGCGCAACGAACTGGAACCGTTTCTCAAAGAACAGCCGGAAAATCATAACCTCATGGGAGATCTCGCGCTGACCAATATGGGCCTTGGTGACAAAGCCGCGGCGTTGGCTCTGTCGGAGCGGGCGATGACCGTGATCCCGATCGAGAAAGACGTGGTAGATGGTCCCGTTCCGATCGAGATTCTCGCCCGGGTGGCGGCGCAGCTAGGAGAGCCCGATCGCGCTATTGGTGCGTTACAGAAACTACTGTCGATCCCGTACGCGGGCCCGCTGGCTTCAAACGTACCGCTCACTCCTGCGCTGCTCCAGCTCGATCCAATGTTCGATCCGCTCCGGAACGATCCGCGCTTCGAGAAACTTGCTTCGATGGCGCCGAAACCGGCGGACAATAGTGCGACGCACTAACTTGGTGTCCTAAGAAATCTGATCGCTCGCGATTTCGATGGTCAGGACCACACGAAGAATACGCTCGGGAGTAATAGCGATTACGGAGTAACTGCGCGCGCACCTAGAGCGGGTGTAAATTGGTCGTAAGCACTTGTACGAAGCGCATCTTCCGGTCGCTAATACAGCGCGACGCAACGATTCTACATTGAGATCGTCGGATCGCAGTTCGCGCATCACGATCTTACACGCGCTATCGTTTTTCTGTCGACTGGCGCGGATAGAAAATCGATGCTTGGTCTGTGGGATTCGAGCGGTGAAGTAGCGTGCGCTATCAACAGTGTATTGGTTTTGATTCGTTTTTCGCTGAGACAGCGGACTCTACAGCCAGAATTTGCGGCTGACACAGCCGCCTCTACAGTCTTGGTGCTGTGAAGCGCTCGTGGCTGGTTGTCGTTATCGTCATCGTTCTTGTTTTGGTCGGCGGGAGTGCCGCGGTCTACGTTGATTGGACTTGGAAACGAAAACTGTCACCGCGCGGCGGGCGTCCGTTTCTAACTCGCGTCGAGTTGCCGGTGCCGTCGTTCCAGCAAGGAGACGACAAATGGCGTGACGATTCGTTAGGCGGCGTTCCAGAGAACGGGACGCTCGGCGGCGAAGGTTGCGCTGTGGCATCGGCGGCGATGGTGTTCAAGTCTTATGGGATCGACGTCGATCCGCAGCAGTTGAACTGGTTTCTAACTGCGACGGGCGGATTCACGGAGCAAGGCTGGGTTTACTGGGACCGAGCGGCATGGTTCGCGCCCGATCGTGTCCGACACGTGTACGAGGATTTGCCGTCCTACCAGCTGATCGATTCGAATATCGCGCACGGAAATCCCGTGATCGTGCGCGTCCGTTTGGGTAGCGGCATCACGCATTTTGTCGTCATCGCAGGGAAAGACGGCTTCGATTATCTCGTGCGCGATCCGGGCGCCGGCTCTGCGAAGGGGCTTTACCCGTTGCGAGAACTCGGCAGCGACATCGAGGCGCTGCGATTTTACGAGCCGATCGCGAGTACGCATTCGCAAGCCTCCGCGCAGGCAAAGTAGGTGCGCGCGTGGCTTGCGGTTCCTCAACAGCGATAGGATTAAGCAAAAAGTTGCAGGCATCCACCGACCAACCGCTTGTTTCCCTCTCGCACGGTCCTATTCAACCGAGCGCTTCCATTATCTTCTGGTAGCGCGGGTCACTGCGCACTGGGTCCAACTCGGAATCATACTTGGACCAATTCACTTTTTCGTGACCGAGGTTTGGGAGGCATCGCTCGAGTAAATCAAGAGCCGCGTCGATATCGCCTAACCTCGAATAGCTGCATGCCGCATTATATTGCGCAACCGGATCGTCGGGATCGATAGCCATGGCGCGGGCAGTCCATTCCCTGGACCGTTCCGTTTCCCCGAGAGCAAAGAGCGCACCAGAGCCCAGTTGAGCCGGCCTCGAATCCTCTGGGTGGCGCATTAGCTCACGCTCGGCGAGTTCGATGCCTTTCCTTGCTACACGCTTGCAATCCTGCTTACGGCCAAGCGATTTGTAGATTTGAATCAACAGGCATGGGGACTGATAATCGTCCGGCTTGATTTCCGACGAACGCTCAAAAAGTGGAGCTGCACGCTCGATTTCGCCCTGTGCGAAGCTAGCACGAGCGTAGAAGAAATGGGCCTCGAATGAATCGGGATTGAGCGCTATCGCCTTTTCGAACTCGGCCTTCGCTTCCTCATATCGGCGTCCAGCCGAAAGTGCGACACCACGCGAGGCATGCGCTTCGGCCAGTTTGGGATCTAAAGCAAGAGCTTTCGCAGCTGTGGCAAGAATACCATCAATCGGCACGTCCATGTGGTACGTCATGTAGAGGTACGAGTCGCAAGCGCCCATTCCGGCGTAAGCCCGGGCGTAATTAGGATCTAACTCCACTGCCTTGGCGAACATTCGTCGTGCCAACTGAAGGTAGTGTTTCGTTCGCCGGTGCAGAAAATCCCGGCCCCTCAAGTAATAAGTATAAGCTTCCATATTTTCCGTCGGCACCTGCTCGATCGATCTCTTCTCCTGCGGCAGCAGCTTAATCTTTAGCTGTTCTACAATCGCCTGCGTGATCTCGTCCTGAATGGCAAAGATGTCAGTCAGGTCGCGGTCGAAGCGCTCCGCCCAAACGTGATTGCCGTTGTGACTGCTAACGAGCTGTCCAGTTATCCGCACACGTGCGCCGGCCTTCCGCACGCTTCCTTCCAAGATAAAGGCAACGCCAAGTTCCTGACCGACCTGCTGCACCTTTACGGGTTTGTTTTTGTATGTAAACGCTGTGTGGCGTGCGACAACGAATAGTCCGGAAATTTTGGACAAATCAGTGATGATGTCCTCCGTAATGCCATCACTGAAATACTCCTGCTCAATATCGCCGCTCATATTATTGAACGGCAAGACGACAATCGATGGTCGTTCTTCCGCCGTGGACATCGGACTTTGAATGGCTGCGTTCTCCAATGAGACGTTGTAAACACGGATCGGCCTTGCAATGTTTTTCAAACTTTGCTCGCCCATATCCTCGAAGACCAGATCAAGCCGATTACCCACATGATCGCGGACCCAGTGTGAAACGGTAATCCCGCCGGGTGCGGCGATGCGCTCCAAGCGCACGGCAACATTCACGCCATCGCCGAAGATATCCTCGCCCTCTACGATCACATCGCCCAGGTTCACGCCAATCCGGAATTCGATACGCCGATCCTGCGGCAACTCGGCGTTGCGATCGCGCATCCCGCGCTGAATCTCAGCTGCGCATCCGACCGCGTTTACTACGCTGGGAAATTCCACCAGAATACCGTCGCCGGTCAGCTTCACAATCCGTCCCTGATGCTGCCTAATCTTGCCATCCACAAAACCGGCTCGCACGGTCTTCAGCGCGTTCAAAGTCCCGGCTTCGTCAGCGCCCATAAGACGGCTGTAGCCGACCACGTCGGCGGCAAGGATGGCGCTCAAGCGACGTTCCATGTCAGCGGAAACAAACAACCCTACCATTTAGCAGCGTCGCTTGCATCACAGAATCAAAGGAGCTTCCCCAGCACGCTAGTCGATTTCTTTAGGGGTTCCTTTAGAATCAAAGGCCAGTATTTTTTAAGACGACCAGAGTGATATCAGCGGCGACCAGCTTCATCTATTGCGCGAGCCCGGCAGCAACATTGAGGGCTGCGATTTTACGAGCCAATCGCGAAGGCGAACTCGCGACTCTCAGCGAAGCGGTGAGGTAAAGTCCGCACAGACACGGTGCACGTGCTCTCTGCTGATCGTAGTCAAAAAAAGCGCTTGAAACACCTATACGCCGATTGTGACGAATCAGTTTAGAATGTGTAAAAGCTGTGTGACTTTGATGTGACATCGCCGTTACACGCGGTTTAGTCGTGACGGCTCGACCGCTACGGCGTGCCCATACGGCTTTGACCTACACCCCGATCAGACTTCTCCCTACCGTCGGGCGCTGAGTATGTGTTGATCGATGCGGTGTACGCATCTAGTCAAAGATACGCCAGCTTCTGAAACTCCTATCATGATTCGATCGATGAATTCACGCTGGGATGTTCCTGAAAATATTGTCGGCAGACTTAACGCAGCCTGCCCTTGTGCTGAACAATGAAAAAAGATCGATCTAGGGCAAAGAGTTCTGTTGTTGTGAAGGATCAACGTTGCTCGAGCGGAGTCGAAGGATTGGACGACATCCTTTCTGGTGGTTTGCCGCGCGATTGTTTTTATCTGATTCAGGGCGATCCCGGTTCGGGCAAAACAACGCTGGCGTTACAATTCTTGCTTGAAGGTGTGCGCTGCGGGGAATCCGTTTTTTATGTAACGCTTTCCGAGACGCGCGAAGAATTGTTGAAGGTGACACGCTCACATGGCTGGTCACTGGAAGGTATTCCGTTACTCGAATTGTCCTCGATCGAACAGCTTCTGCGTCCAGAAGAGCAGACGACGGTTTTTCGTCCTTCCGAGATTGAACTGAATAAAGTCAGCAAACTATTGATCGACGAAGTAAGCAAAAGGCGTCCGGCACGGATCGTGTTTGATTCGCTCTCCGAATTTCGGTTGCTGGCGGAAACGGCGTTGCGCTATCGACGCGAACTGCTGAATCTAAAACGACATTTCGCGCAGACCCGGAGCACGGTGTTGTTGCTCGACGACAAAATGGACAGGGGCATGATCGGAACTGATCCGCATGTGCTGAGCCTGAGCCACGGAGTTGTTGAAATGGAACAGCTTTCTCCGGACTACGGCAAATCGCGACGGCGGCTGCGCGTGCTCAAATTGCGAGGAGTTAAATTTCGTGAAGGCTATCACGATTACACAATCGAGACCGGTGGCTTGCGCGTGTTTCCGCGTCTTGTAGCAGCGGAGCACTACACAAAAGTCGGGCGTGAGTCGGTTGCCAGTGGTATCAAGGAGCTGGACGATTTACTTGGCGGCGGTTTGGATCGTGGCACAACAACGCTAATTCTCGGCACCGCGGGCACGGGCAAATCCACGCTCGCCTTGCACTATGCCAGCAAAATGGCGTCAAAGGGTGATCGGGGAATACTCTTTTGCTTTGACGAAACGCGTTCGATCATGCTCGCTCGCGCCAAGGCCTTGGGGCTTGATTTGGAAAAGCACGTGAAAAGCGGAATGGTCGTCACGCAACAAGTGGATCCCGCGGAGATTTCGCCCGGTGAATTCGCTGCTCGTATCCGGGACCAGGTGACCGGAGGCTGCAAACTCGTGGTGATCGACACCCTCAATGGATATCTCAATGCGATGCCCGGCGAGAAGTACCTTGCCAATCAACTTCACGAGCTTGTCACTTTTCTGAATTACCAAGGCGTTTTGACCATTCTCATTTTGGCGCAGCACGGGCTGGTCTCCTCCGCAGAGTCCCCGGTAGACCTTAGCTACCTATCGGACACTGTGCTGAACCTGCGATACTTCGAAGCGGCAGGCGAGGTCAGACAATCGATAGCGGTAATTAAAAAACGAAGTGGCCGCCACGAAAAAACCATTCGTGAATTCAAACTGGAGTCTGGCCGGGGCATTCGCGTAGGTCAGCCCCTAAAGGACTTTCACGGCGTTTTGACGGGAATACCTATGTTTCGCGGCGGTACCGGGGAAATCATGCCGCCTTCCGATGGAAAAAAATAATTCGAAAGACCGCGTCCTCATCATTGCGCCAGTCGGGCGGGACGCTCAGGGCATGGCCGAGTTGCTGGTCGGCCAGGGATTTGAAGCACAAATTTGCGGTTCGCTGGCAGAATGCGCGGCGCATATTCAGTCCGGTGCTGGTGCGCTCATGCTTACGGAGGAAGCTCTCGAATTGGGCAGGTTATCGCATCTATTCGAAGCGCTAGCCGCGCAACCGTCCTGGTCTGAGTTGCCACTTATTATTCTGACGGCTGGTGGTGAATCTCGACTAGCCAAACTATTGGAATTGGTCGCAGACGCAGCTGGCAGTGTGACGTTACTGGAGCGGCCTATAGGCACTACGACATTGATACGCTCCCTCGAAGTGGCGTTAAATTCGCGCCGGCGACAATATCAGGTGCGAGATTTTCTCGAAGAGCAACGCCGCAAGCAATGTGAATTAGAGCAAGCCCAGGAAAGTTTGAACCGTGCAAAGCAATTCGATGACGCGGTGATGGAAAACATGGGTGAAGGACTTTACACGGTGGACAACCAGGGGGCGCTGACGTTCATGAACCCGGCTGCAGAACAACTTTTCGGCTGGACCTTCAGCGAATTGCGCGGACGCGGGATGCACGACGCGGTCCATTACAAGCATGCGGATGGCTCGCCATTCCCCGCCGAGGAATGCGCTGGTCTGGAGGTACTGCGTCTTGGCAAGACCTTAATCGCACACGAAGACGTTTTTCTTCGAAAGGATGGTACATTCTTCGATGTCGTTTATAGTTCCTCGCCTCTCCGCGAAGACGGGAACATCTCCGGAGTGGTCGTGGTATTTCGTGACGTCACTGCCAGAAAGCAAGCCGAGGAAGCGCTGCGACAGGCGCATGAGCAATTGGCTGATCGAGCCAAGCAGCTTCAGGCTCTTGTTGAGTTACGCACTGCGAAACTGGCCAAGTCTAACGAACGGCTTCGCCATGAGATGGACGAACGCGAAGCCTTGCGTCGCAAGTTACTTCGCGCACAGGAAGAAGAGCGACGGCGCATCGCTCGCGAGTTGCACGATCAGATGGGACAGAATCTGACTGCGCTTAATGTTGGCCTCAAATCTTTGCTCGATCGCCAATCACGCTCGGGGTTCGACAGTCGAGTGCAAGGCCTCCAGGAGTTGGCCACGCAAACCGCGCGCGATCTTAACCGCGTGGCAGTGGAGCTGCGCCCGGCTGCCCTCGATGATCTAGGACTTGTGAAAGCGATTCGTGCATTCACCGAAACCTGGTCAACGCGGTACCGCATTGACGTGGATTTCGAGGCGGGACAATACCAGCCGACCGGCATCTCGTCCGAGATTGAAACGATCCTTTACCGGATCATTCAGGAAGCGCTTAACAATGTCGCTAAACATTCTGGCGCAACGCGCGTGGCTCTTGTCCTCCGCCACACCGCAGACCACGTTCACGCAATTATTGAAGATGACGGGCGCGGGTTCGACGCTCGCGTGGCGTCCCAATCGGGAAATGGTAGCGGCCGCTTGGGGTTGCTCGGAATTCAGGAACGTCTCAGTATGGTCGGCGGCAACTTCGAGGTCGAATCCGCTCCTGAGCACGGGGCCACATTGCTTGTCCGTATTCCAATTCCCAAAGCACATGAAAAAGAAAAAAAAGCAAAGCGAAGCGAAAATTCGCGTGCTGCTGGTCGACGATCACGCGGGTATGCGTGATGCATTGCGAACTTTCATCAATTCGGAGCCGGATCTGGCGGTCGTTGCTGAAGCCGCCAGCGGCCACACTGCGCTCGACGTATTCAGGCGCACGACGCCGGACGTAGTCTTAATGGACGGCTCGATGCCTGGAATGAACGGAATCGATGCCACCCACCAACTCAGGCAACTTCAGCCCGCGGTGAGAATCATCAGTCTGACGTTATATGATTCGTCCGCATATCTGGAAGACATGATTGCAGCGGGCGCTAAAGGTTACGTGTCAAAGACTGGCACGCCGAGCAAGGTAGTCGAGGCCATCCGTGCTGTTGCCTCGGGCAGAACTTATTTTGACGAAAACATCTCGCGTCGCTCTTCTGCACCGGCCCACAACCAGCCAGTGATGGGCAAGTTAAGCGAAGACGAAGCGGCGGTAGTGAAACGCCTCGCGGACGGTCAAACTAATGCCGAGATTGCCGCTGAGTTGGAGCTCAGCCTGCCGGTCGTGGAGAGGCGCAGGACCGCTGCCATGAAGAAACTTAATGTGCGCAGCCGCGCCGAGCTCGCGCGAGTGGCCGCCCTGCGTCAGTGGTGAATCCGGAGCTTGAACCGAGATGATGAGCAGTCGGTAAATCGTCGTTCCGCGTGACTTCGATTCCTACTCAATCTCAGCGGCCCAAACGGTTCCGGTGTACTTGCCTGTGCGATACCTGACTTTGACCCGATCGTTCTCGCGCAATTTCTCCCATCTTGCTTGATCGGCCGGGACTTCAAATGTGCGGCCGTTGTCGACCATTCGCACTTTCACGATCCACTGTTCGTGCTTCAACGCGCGCGGATCGCGACTCGTGCCGCGCGCCTCTGGCTTCATGACGTACCCATCAACTGCGATCTCATCATCCGCCATGGGACGGAGCTGTTCGTCTGCGCTGGGCGTTGATTCAGCGTTCGGTGTCTCTGCAGTTGGCAACGCGGCGTCGATATGCTCCTTCGCCAGCACCACTGCTTCGCCACTATTCTTTTCGCAACCCGTGACGGCGATTATCAAAAACGCTGCAACCACCCATGGTGGTACACTCGTTCGTAACATCTCCGTGACTTGATTGCTTCTTGTTAGTCCCAATTTGACACGTAACATGCGAATGCTCTCAGACAGCGAAAATGAGGGTGAATTATGGGTGTGATGTTGCAAGCCTTTTATTGGGATTGCCCCCAAACGGAAAACCGCGAACACCAATGGTGGAGCTTTATCAAATCAAAACTGCCGGCGATCGCGCAAGCCGGTTTCACCGCCTTGTGGCTTCCGCCTGCAAACAAGGCAGCCGGCTGGAAATCGATGGGCTACGATCCTTACGATTATTACGATCTCGGCGAGTTCGACCAGAAAGGCGGCGTGCCGACGTGGTTCGGTTCCAAGGCCGACCTGCTCGATCTCATCGAGTCTGCGCATGCGCTAGGACTGCAAGTGTACGCCGACCTCGTGTTCAATCACAACAGCGGCGCTGACGCGCAGGAACCAAATCCGATCGACGGACAGTTGCGCTGGACAAGGTTCACGCCGAAGAGCGGCAAGTTTCCGCGTGATTGGAAATGTTTTCACCCGAGTCAATACGAGACTTGGGACGGCGCGACCTTCGGCGACATGCCGGACCTCTGTCATCGCACACCGTTGGTTTACACCGAACTCATCAACTATGCGCGCTGGCTGTTGGAAGAAATCGGTTTCGACGGATTCCGCTACGACATGGTCAAGGGTTACGGCGGCTGGATGGTTCGCTCGATTCAGGAACTGCGCGCGCTGCGCGGCGGCACCAGTTTCAAGCCGTATGCGGTCGGTGAGTGCTGGGACAGCGAACGCACAATCGACGACTGGCTAGATGAAACGAACGCGTGGTCAGACAATCCAGTCGGCGCATTTGATTTTCCGCTTCGATGGCAGCTGCAAAATTTGTGCGATAGTTATGGTTTTCGCGTGCGCAAGCTGGCCGACACCGGAGTTTTAATGTGGGACCGTCCGGCCCAGGCGGTCACGTTTGTGGAAAACCATGATGTCGTGCGCAGCAGTCCCATCATCAATGACAAGCTGCTGGCATACGCATTCATTCTCACTCACGAAGGTTATCCCTGCGTCTTTTGGCAGGATTATTTTAACTGGAACCTGGCCCAACCGGACAATCGCAACGGCATCGACGCGCTCATCAAAGTTCACGAGCAAAACGCCGCCGGCCCGACGGAAGTGCTCTTCGTGGATGACGATCTCTACGTCATGCAACGCTCGGGTGCAGGCGATCAAACGGGACTCGTTTTTGTCCTAAACAACCGCGGCAGTTGGAACGGCACATGGGTCCAAACACAATGGAACAATACGCAGCTGATTCCCATAGCGTGGCGCGGTCACGACGATCTCAACAGCCCTGAAGCGAAATGGACTAACGAGTCAGGTTGGGTCAACGTGTGGGCGCCAGCGCGCGGCTATGCGGTTTATTTACCGGTATAATCTGGAGAATTCGTGATTACGGATTGCGGCTGACACAGCCGCCGCTACAATACTGGCCTACGTTTTTCGGGGCGCAGCTTCAACAATCTAACTCGCAAAGTAACTACGCTGGCGGGATTTCATCTTCCTCAGCTTAATGATTGCTGCTTCATTTGCCGCCTTCTGCTCCTTGGTTCTGGTCGGCCCCCTCATCGCTTCCATCAATGCGTAGCGCAGTTTGGCGGTTCCATTTCGGTAAGCCCGAAGGCAAAGGTCATGAA
>JBARAJ010000133.1:0-7629 GCA_049791915.1 Candidatus Udaeobacter sp. | reverse complement strand
TCGGAGATGTATCTGACATATTTTCTCGCGGCCGAAGGAAGCTGCGAAAATTTGCGCGCAGTGTGTATAGACGTATTCCAGCCAGCCACTTCTTCGTAGACCGGCTCGCAATTCGCAAGTTGAGCCGCGTCACACGGCGGAACATCCAACCGTTTTCCGAGCAGCTGGTAGCCAACACAAATGCGAATCGGATCGACCTGATCTAATCCATCGAGGTTGGTGATCGCGATCTCGTCGATGCCGTTAATCATGCCGGCGTAACGAGTCGCCACAGCGTCGAACCAACCGCAGCGCCGTTTGCGTCCCGTTGTCGCGCCAAACTCGCGGCCGAGATTGTGAAGCAGTTGCGCCAATTGCGCGTCCTCCGTAGGCAACGCGCCGTCCCCTACTCGCGTCGAGTAGGCCTTCATCACGCCGACGACACGATCCATCCGATGCGGTGGCACGCCTGTGCCGGTGCACGCGCCGCCCGCTGTCGTGTTTGAGGACGTTACATACGGATACGTGCCGTGATCGATATCGAGGAACGTTCCCTGCGCGCCTTCGAACAAGATTTGTTTGCCTCGATCCATCGCCCGATGCAGGTAAACCACCGTGTTCGTCACATACGGCCGCAGTCTTTCACCGGCGGCAAGATATGTTTCGTTCACATCACGAAAGCTGATGGGCTTCGCACCGAGCGCCTGAAGGATTCTGTTGTTCTCGATGATCTTGGCCTGCAATTTTTTCGAGAACACAATCGGCTGCATCAGATCAGACATGCGCAAGCCCGTGCGCGCTGCCTTGTCTCCGTAGGCTGGGCCGATTCCCCGTTTGGTGGTGCCGATCCGGCCGCGGCGCAGCTCGCGCTGCTCGTCGAGGACCCGGTGATACGGCAAAACGAGATGCGCGCAATCGCTGATGAGCAGGTTTTTGTCGATGTTGACTCCCAGTCGGCGCAAGCCATCCACCTCGGCTACAAGCGCGACTGGATCAATAACGACGCCGTTTCCGATCACACACACTTTGCGGTGCCGCAGGATTCCCGAAGGAATCAAATGCAGCACATATTTCACGCCGCGGTGAATGACTGTGTGCCCGGCATTATTGCCGCCCTGGCTACGGACCACAATGTCCGCTCGCGCAGTAAGCACATCGATAATTTTGCCTTTGCCCTCGTCGCCCCACTGCATCCCGATCAAAATTGTGTTTGCCATGTGAAATCGAAAATGGGCAAAAAATTTTCCCGACGCATCCGTGCGGGACACAGTCGGGACTTGCCCACAGATAATAGGTTAGCGGCATCGCCGCGCAACACATTTTGCATTTAGGCGCGTCTTACTCTCTGCAGTCGGAATCGGCAGGCAGGGCGCGTCACTCCGTGCGCGCCTCTTTGGATCTGCCAGCTAACGGCGTGCAGAAAACTGCCCGCCCTACCTCAGCTCCCGCCCGAGCTCCCGCTCACCTTCCAGAGGGAGAAGGGCTCGGCGCCTCTCGTCCGGATTCCATCATCGTGGGCCGAATCGGGCCCATCCCCTCGATGGTTGTACCTCGCGATCTGGAGGGGCGAGGCGAACTCCTTTCCTCAAATGGTGTTTCTCTTTTCACGGGCTTGTGAGTTTCAGCAACAGTGGGATTCGGCATCGGAGCGCTCTCGACATCCGGCTCGCGCGTTTTCGTTGATTGCGACCCAGATCGGTCGTTCGATCCCTCCGCAGCGCGTGCCCCAGCCGCTCGCATTTCTTCGAGCGTGAGTTTTGAAGGGGCTGACTCCTTCTCGCGTGACTTGGATTTGTGTGGCGCCGGTGTCGGGGATTCTGAAGTAAGTTGTTCAGCAGGCTTCGGTGTTTGCCTGGGAAGCTCGGTTTTTTTTTCGCGGGCAACGATTACTTCCTGCGCATGTATTTTCCCGATGAGAATGACACTGCAGAGTACTACCCGGAAAAATCGTTTCAGCATGATGCCGCCTGATAAACGATTTAGCCCATTCACAAGCCCCCGTTCATGAGACGTTGCCGAACTCAGCCAGGCGGGCGCTGCTGCACCTGAATCACCGGCAACGGAAAGCGCAACCGCAATTCGTTTTCCAGGTAAATCTCGACGTGATGCATCCCGTACTGTTGAAACTGCACGCCGCCGAAATAATGGACGTTGGTCGCGTGGCCTTCCATCTCTTTCAGCACAAACTCGACCTCCGCCTGCGCGACTACCTGCTGTTCGTCCACGCCTACGAGCCGAGATTTTTGGCGAAATTTGCCAGAACCGCTGCACCAGCGGGTCCAGACGCAGAGCCGCAAATAATTGATGGGTAATGAGGGCGCCGGGATCACACTCAGCAGGCCCACAAGAGTTTGCATGCCGTTGACTTCACAGCGGACGTCCTCGCAAATGACCGCGCTTTGCAGGTCGGGAAGAATGACGTTTGATTCCATTTTAGCTGATCACATCATTCCACGCATCAACAGCGTCAACAATCCGAGACCAAGCACAATCCGGTAAACCGCAAACGGCACAAATCCCCGCGCGCGAACCCAGTTCATGAACCATGCGACGACCACAAGCGCCACGAAAAATGAAACAACAAATCCAATTGCGATCACGATCCACTGATGCGGAGTGATCGTGAGCGGCGCAATCTCCGCTTCGTGATGGTGCGGTATCACGCTCTTCAGAAAATCGTATCCCACAGCGACCACCATTGTCGGCATCGAAAGAAAAAACGAAAATTCAAGTGCGGCCGGACGCGACATGCCGGCGACTTGTCCCGCAGCAATCGTGGACATTGAGCGCGACGTGCCGGGAAAAACAGCGGAGAGAATTTGCGCGGCACCGATCCAGACCGCCTGCGGCAGTGTCATGTCCTCCATGTGCATCGTGCGTGGCCGAGTGAAAACGGCGTCAACGATCCACATGACGATACCGCCTATGAGCAGCGCCCATGCCATTACCCAAAGACTTTCCAGGTTCTTGCCGATGACTTTTGTGAGAGCCCACGCGGGAAGCGCGGTTACGACAAATGCGATGAGCGTGAGGCTTAATGGATGCGTGAAAATGGTGCGGTTGCCGCGTTCGCCCGTTGGAAACGTTCGAACAAATCGCACAATGCGACTCCAAAAATAAACCGGCAAAGCGAGGATAGCTCCGAGTTGGATCAGGATCGTGTACATTTTCCAGAACCCATCATGCAGATCGATATGCAGCAGCGCTTCGCAGATGCGCAAATGCGCGGTCGAACTCACAGGAAGAAATTCGGTCAGTCCCTCGACGATGCCGAGAAAAACGGAAAGTAAGTAGTCGTGCATATTTTGGCCTAAACCTTACTCGTCACTGTCGTTCTGAGCGAAGCAAAGAATTTCGGATCATCAATCCAGCGAGCGCCAACAGAAGTAGACCGAGATGTTGGAAAACCTAGCCTCATGCTTCGCATTTCGTTGCAGCGACTCGCTCAACATGACAGTCGAGGCGTGGGCGCTCCGCACTCACAGCGCTTCCATTCCTCGTTCACCAGTTCGAATACGAACTGCCTCTTCCACCTCAGCTACAAAGATTTTGCCATCGCCGATTTTTCCGGTCTTGGCTTTTTCGAGAATTGCCTCTACTGCGCGCTGTGCGCGATCGTCGGCGATCACGATCTCGAATTTTATTTTGGGAAGAAAATCCACCGTGTACTCGGTGCCGCGATAAATCTCGCTGTGTCCCTTCTGCCGGCCAAATCCTTTTACCTCGCTCAGAGTCATTCCCTCGACGCCTGCCGCCATCAAAGCTTCTCGCACCGGCTCGGCTTTGAATGGCTTAATGATGGCCTCGATTTTTTTCACCGCGCCAAATTAAACCTGCCTGCATCCGAAATGGCAAGCACGCGGGATTAAATCACAAAAGACAATCGCAAGAAGCGTATCATCAGATTTTTCGGCCAAACTTTTTCTCCAGTTCGGCCAGCGAAATCTGGATCATTGTTGGTCGTCCGTGCGGACAGCAGTAAGGGAGATCGCAGTCGAGCAAATCCCTGATCAACTTTTCCACCTCGGGATAACGCAACGGATCATTGGCTTTGACCGCGTGACGGCAAACGCTTTTCGCGATCATTTCTTCGCCCAGGCGCATCGCTGAAGCGCTGTTGCCGGCGCTCTTCAAATCGTCAATCACCTTGCGCATGAATTGCGCTCCGTCCGACACATCGAGAAAGCTGGGAAGACTGTCGATCTTGAACGTCCCCGGACCGAAACTCTCAATTCCGATTCCCATCCTTTGCAGGACCGACAGATTTTGCTCGATCCAATCAGCGTCGCGCGGCGGCACGTCGAATGTTTG
Organism: Candidatus Udaeobacter sp.; assembly: GCA_049791915.1. Classification (GTDB taxonomy): domain Bacteria; phylum Verrucomicrobiota; class Verrucomicrobiia; order Chthoniobacterales; family UBA10450; genus Udaeobacter. Next base: position 3,339 of record JBARAJ010000133.1, on the reverse strand, counting down.
CGGCAGAAGCAACTTTTGCGTGGGCACTCCTTGCTGTTCCATTCTGCGCCGCAATTCTTCGAACAGGACCCGCTCGTGCGCGGCGTGTTGATCTACGAGGACAAGGCCGTTCGCATTTTCCATCAAGACATACAGCTTGCTGAGTACGCCGATGATCTCGAATTGCTGAGAAGGTTTGCCGACTTCTCGTTGTAGTAAGCCAACCGCGTCGGTTGCCGAATCGGTGGGCGTGACTGGCAGGCGATGCGCCTGCCCTACAGTTTCTGACGGTGCCCGGCCGAGGTTAGCGACCCCGGCTACAGTACCGAAATGCGGCAATTCGCGATGCGTTGCCTCGGGCGCGGTTACTGCGGAGCGCAGGGTTAAATCGGGAACCGCTTTAACGGAAACCGCAGCCGCCGGCTCCGGGCGGATTGGTCCACGAAATTTTTCCTGCCAGTCAGCCCGAGCGTTTTCCAGTGTTTGCTGGATGCAGCTAACCACCGCTTGGCGCACGCTGTTGGGATCGCGAAAGCGCACTTCGCGCTTTGCCGGGTGCACATTTACATCCACAGCGCCGGGATCGAGCTCAACAAAAAGGAACGTAACAGGATATTGCCCTTTCATAAGAGCTGTGTGGTAGCCTTCACGGACGGCCCCTGTGATAAGATTGCTTTCAATCGCCCGACCGTTTACGAACACGAGTTGCTGGCTGCGGGTTTGTCGGCTTAGACCTGCCTGACCGATAAAACCACTGATTCGAATTTTTGGGGACGCAGCACCGTTCACTTCGACAAGGCGCTGCAACAATTCGACCCCGTATAAGTCTCGGATCCGATTGCCGAGCGTTGCGGTAGCAGGTAACTGGAACAAGATCCGGTCGTCGCGCATCAACGAGAAGCCAATCTCAGGATGACCGATCGCTTGCAGATGAATCTGATGTTCGATGTTGCGGCTTTCGGTATTCTCCGAACGAAGAAATTTCCTGCGCGCCGGCAGATTGTAAAAAAGCGAGCGCACTTCGACTTGCGTGCCTGGAGCTTCACCGCCGTCCCGCACAACGTCGATTTTGCCGCCATTAACGATAATTTCTGTCCCGGCGATCGCATCCGCTTCGCGCGTACTCAGCCGGAATCGCGACACACTGGCGATACTTGGCAACGCTTCGCCGCGGAAGCCGAGCGTCGCAACAGCTTGAAGATCGGCAGCAGAACGAATTTTGCTGGTCGCATGTCGCTCGAGCGAAAGCAGCGCGTCGTCGCGATCCATGCCGCAGCCGTCATCGATCACGCGAACCAGCGAAATTCCACCGCGACGAATAGCGATATCGATGTCGCGAGCGCCGGCGTCGAGACTGTTTTCAACTAATTCCTTTACGACTGACGCCGGACGTTCCACCACTTCGCCGGCCGCCACCTGGCTGGCTACGGTCTCAGAAAGCAGTCGGATCCGGCCCATCTTGTATCTCCGATTGTAAATTCCAGATTCCCGATTGCGAAGAAAATCAATGCTCGGCAACCTATCCATTCTGCCCAAAGGCGCAGCACCCTTGCTATCCTTTGACTTGGATACCTCGCAGCCGTATTTTTTAAAGCATGATAAACGTCACGGACAACGCTGTACGACAGCTCCAGAGTTTGCTTTCGCAACGATCGGAAAACTCGCGGAAAGGCCTTCGAGTAGAAGTGGCCAAAGGCGGCTGTTCCGGTATGCACTACGAGATGACACTCGGCGAACGAGAAGAAGGCGACGCGATAGTCGAGCGCGATGGCGTGCAATTTTTTATCGACGACGAAAGCCTCTCCTACTTGCAGGGCGCGACCCTGGATTTCACCGGCGGTTTAACCGGAACGGGTTTCCGAATCGTCAATCCAAACGCGTCGCGAACATGCGGATGCGGTTCGTCGTTCGAAGTGGCGCAGTCAGCTTGAAATCGGGAATCGTCGCGCGCTGAACCGATGGACTATGGCACGCAATCGTACGACCCGTACGATGAGCCTTACTCGCGTCCGCCGGAGCGCATCAATTATTTCGCCTGGACGGTTGCGGTTTTGCTTTTGACAGGGTTAGCGCTCGCAGCCTGGCTCGGCACTTTTTATATCTTCAATCAGCCGGAGCGGCCTGACAGCTATCGAATCCTGCAAAAGCTGCACAAGATTGAGGAGCCGAAACGCTTCGAATTGACGGCCGCGCCGCCCGGCGAATTTCTTAACGCAAGCGAGCTTTACGAGCAGTATGTCGGAATGGGCGCCGCCGAGCTCGCGAAAACGAACGCTGAGCTTCTGCGCAATTATATTCGAAATTTCCAGCAGGTCCGCGGACTGGTTCCGTACGTGGTAGGTCGGTACACCATTATTGCGGTACGCGAACTCGGCCCGGGCGATGTGTTTCCGTCCGGTATGGCAGCGTTGACGACTGCCGTCGATAGCGGCGAGCTGCTTATGGAACACGTTTATCCCGCGAAGCCTGAGGCCCTGCCCCTGATGAAACAGACGCTCACCGTCGGGTTGGAAGTCAAATTGGAGCGCACACACGACATCTCCGCGGTGATTCATGCCGAGCGATTAGTTGATGGCCGAATGCTGGTGACGGCGGTTCCTTTGCTTTATGGAAGCTATACGGTTACACGCGGTCTCGGCACCTTTCGCCTCGAACCACCGCCTAGTCTCAATCTAGTGGGAGGTTGGCCGTTGTTTAAATCGCAGGAACGCGCTTCCATTGAACAACACCTTGCCGAATACCGGCAGAAAACGGCAGAAGCTCAAGCGGGCCCGATCCCAATACCTGGGGTAGGCGCAAGCCCCACTCCACCGCCTGCCAGGAATGAATTGGTGCGCATCGAACAAGCCAGGCCTGTTGCGCCGCTAGCCATGACACCGCCGGTCGTCGCCGGTAATGAGAAGCTCGCGAAAGCGACGACCGCGTCGAAAGGGAAAAAGGGCAAAAAGCAAAAGCTCGAATCTCCGCCACCGGCAGCGACTCCCGCACAAGCAGTGATCGCTCAGAACAAGCCTGCGGCGGCGGGTACACCCATGATGGTTGCTTCCGCCCTTGCTCCTCGGAGCGCGTTAAAGCTTGCTGTCGCCACGCCGGCGCCAGCGTCTAAGGCTCCGGACATTGGAACCGCGTCGGTTGCACAGAGTTCGCCAGTCGCGATGGCTACGCCCGTGCCTGTGCTGCCTGCTCAACCTGTTCCACCAGTTGCTTCCAATGTTACTTTGGCTTCGAATGCCGGCGGCGGCAGTTGGAAAACCTTTGCGCCAGGCAAAATGCCCCTCGGAAGGCTAATCGCGACCGGCGATTTGAACGATGTGGCCGATCACGGACTCGCTGGCGAACGCATTTACTTGAAAGGACAAT
>JBARAJ010000132.1:0-6144 GCA_049791915.1 Candidatus Udaeobacter sp. | reverse complement strand
TATCGGTAGTAATGCCCTCGGTAGTTATATCGGTAATACCGTCCATGGTAATAATAAGCCGAAGCTTGCGCCGGAATAAAACAGGCAACACCTATCGCCACAGCAATCGCTAGCGGAAGAAGATTTTTCATAAGTTTCCCTAAGATTAAACGCGGGAACTGCTCGTAGTCGCGAAATATTTTTTACTGTTGTGAAATCGCCGGAAAGCGATGAGAAACGGGCAATCCAAACTGAATAGGGCAAAAATCTGTCTTGACGGTCCAGCGCCAAAGGTCTGATTTTCGAGGCTTCACAGGATCCAGTGGGTAGAACCTTTGCGGCGAAGCTCGACCAGGACGTCGCCGTGAAAGGGAGCGTTTTATTGAAAGCTGGAACGAAGGCATTCGGGAATAAATCAAGTCGTCGCGCGCTAACCCGCATAAGTCCGAACCAATCGGAACAGCAAGAAGAAAAGGAATGCGATGATTGTGGGCGCGAGCGCTCCCCCACGCCATCCTCGAAATGCTTATTCAGACTTGAACTGCTTGGCCGGATTGGTCGCGTTCGCAATCACGGTCAGGCCGCTACCGGCGGCGACCCGACGCGGTAGGCTAGCTGTTGTTGACTTTGCGTCGGCTTAACTAAATGGCGAGCGGCCCGGGCCCATTTGGTTCTCCCAATGCCGGGCGAAGGGGTGACTCATCTCCTCTTCTGGTGCCTGCGCGACATGCTGCTGCATACAGAGCTGCTGATACCGTCGATGTTCCGGTTCTCCGCCCACATACTCCACGCCGGCTTTCTCGTCTTTAAAGACGTAGAAGACTTTGCCATTTACCGTGCCCCGCTCGAGTTTGCTGCTCGGAAGCGCGGCGTAGAGCTCCTTTTGTTTTGCCGTCTGCGGAGTGCGCGCGTGGAAGCCGGCTTGGGAGAGCAACGACGGGGTGTTATCTGTTTGCATGCTGGCGCAGCCGGCAAGGAAAATGATGCCGCAGGCGGCCACGAAGAGAATTAGGCTGGAGTTAGTTATTCTGGTTTTCATGGTTCGTTGTGTGTTGATTGGCTGCGAATAAACTTGCAGTAGACAGCGCGTCGACCGCTGGCGTCAATAGTATCTTTCGTCTGTCACGAAAATGTAACAATCGCGCGCGGATTGAACGGAGATCAAAAGCATCCCTAAGGTCTAACGGAGATTGGTTGCCTCATCTGTTTCGCCCTTGCCTTCGCCGCTCGATCAAAGTTTTGCTATCGCCAGGAAATGGCCGTGAGGACGGAGCATCTCCCACAATTTCAACATTTGGAGCAGATCATCCGTTGTAATCGTCGCTCAATTGCCTGGCCCAACTCTTGGTAAAGAAGTCATTCATCTGCTCTTCCGGCGCCTGCGCGACATGCTGTTCCATACAGAGCTGCTGATACCGCCGATGTTCTGGTTCTCCGCCCACATATTCCACGCCGGCTTTCTCGTCTTTAAAGACGTAGAAGACTTTGCCCTTCACTGTGGTCCGCTCAAGTTTGTTGCTCGGAAGCGCGGCGTAGAACTCCTTTTGCTTGGCGGTATGTGGAGTGCGCACACGGAAGCCGGCTGTGGCGAGTAACGATGTGGTCTTGTTTGTTTCCATGCTGGCGCAGCCGGCAAAGCAAATGATGCCGCAGGTGGCCAGGATGAGAATCAGGATCGAGTTAGTTATTCTGGTTTGCATGGTTCGTTGCGCGTTGAGTGGCTGCGACTTGCAGTAGAGCGCGCGTCGACCGCTGGCGCCAATAGTATCTTTCGTTCGTCACGAAAATGTTCCCCCGGCGGCGGTCAGGACTTCGTGCGCGTGTACGCGGAGAAAACGTACGGCATTTCCACCCGAGCAGGTCGTCGGCACGGCGCTCGGGACCAAGTATGGCTATGAGAAGGACGGCAAGCCCTTCCTCACCAAGGAACCGAAGCTCGTGCTCAATGACAACGATGCCGGCAAGCCCGAAGGCATCCATCTTATGATCGGCCGCCGCCCGCACATCGCCTTCGGCAACTCGACCGGCGACCAACAGATGCTCGAATACACCAAAGCCGGCGACTGCGCGCGGCTTTCGTTGCTTGTATTGCACGATGACGCCGAGCGGGAGTACGCCTACGGACCCGCTGAAGGCCTTCCCGACACGAAGATTGGCACGTTCACGCAGGCCCTCTACGATGAGGCGAAGAAGAACGGCTGGACCGTCATCAGCATGAAGAAGGATTGGAAGGCAATCTTTTCCTTTTGAGAGCAAATGAGCGCGCCGCCGACGAAGTCTCACCGGTAGTGTTAGTAAATTGTCGGGTACTGTTCAAACGGACGGCGCGTACAAGGGTCACCTCTCCCTTCGCAAGGGAGAGGGGGAGGGTGAGGGTTGCTCCCAGCGCGTTGTGTCGCTTGCGGTGCTCGAACCCCTCACCTTAATCCTCTCCCCTTGGCCAAGGTGAGAGGCGAAACAAACAGCGATGGGACGGACAACCGGCGAACGCTACCGATCTCACCGTATTGGCCTAAGAATTGGGATTGCCGACCGAGCAAGCGCTGAAAGCGCGTTTCAATCTGGTAGGTCTTGCATTGTTCCGTCGATGGAACAAATCGCCCCCGCACTGAAGCGCGCTTTCAGCGCTAGATGCATTTTGGGACCAAAGCCCTGGGGCGTTGCCCCAGGCTGTGATTGAACGCCGCGCCTTTAGCGCTAAAAGACACACCTCCATAGTATTAGTAAATTGTCATTTTGGTGTTCAAAACGGATGGCACGTGAACGTCGCAGGCGTCGCACTTGACATCGCCCACCGCTTCGGCGCAGTCGGCGCCCGCAAGCTCGCCGCATGATAGCCGCCACTGTAGCCGCCTCGCCGTGTCGAGGCGTTCAAAGGGTCGCCTCTCCTTTCGCAAGGGGGAGGGACGAGGGTTGCTCTCAGCGCGTTGTGCCGTCTGGAGGGCCCGAACCCCTCACCTTAATCCTCTCCCCTTGGCCAAGGGGAGAGGCGAAAGAAACGCGATTCGGACTGACAACCGGCGAACGCTACCGATCTCACCATATTGGCCTAAAGTCCTATAGCCAGCCGTGCCGACGGCGGCATCATTAAACTCCTAATCGATTCTATTTCGCTATGAGATTGCCTAACACTTCTTTCCTTAAATGCCTGGTCGTAACGGCTGCGCTCTTTGCTTCGCCTTTTGAAATACGCGCGGCAACATCAACAACAGGGTCCGGCCAATCTGGCGATTCGAGCTGGCCGCGCGAAAAATACAGCAACGGCACCAAGCTCATTATTTATCAACCTCAGGTGGATGACTGGAAGAACTTCCAGGATTTGAGCTGGCGAATGGCGGTGTCGCTTACGCCCAAGGGCGGCAAGACGGTGCTGGGCGTGGTGGAAATGAAGGGCAATACGAACATCGACAACGTCGCCAAGCTGGTCGACATCTCGAATCCGCAGGTAACAGGCACGTATTTTCCTTCACTCGATAACGCCACGAAGGAAAAGATGGATCAGTTGTTCAAAACATTTGTTCCGCCAACCTTCTCAATCTCCCTGCATAGTTTGATCGCGTCCACGCCGAAGAAGGAGGCGCCGGCCGGCGTGCAATTGAACAACGATCCTCCCAAAATTTTTGTAGGCTACCGGCCGTCGATCTTGCTGAGCGTGAATGGCGAGCCAGTCCTTTCTGTAGTTCCGAACACGAATTTGAAGTTCGTCGTCAACACACAGTGGCCGCTGTTCCTGGACGAGGGTAGTTCCACCTACTATCTCGCAGTCGGTCAGCAATGGCTCACGGCCAAAAAGCTCGATGGTCAATGGTCGGCCACGAAGCAGTTGCCGCCGGAGATGTCCAAGGTGCCGCAGGATAAACAGTGGAGCGCGCTGAAAAAATTTATCCCGCCAACTGCAAACGCAAAGGGTGTAACTCCGGACGTTTTCTACAGCGACAAGGCGGCAGAAATCATTCTGTTCGACGGGCAACCCGTATACGCGCAGATCCCAGACACGCAGCTTGAGTACGCAACGAACACCAACAGCGTCGTCTTTGTGTACAAACCGACGCAGCAGTTTTACTATTTGACTGCCGGCCGGTGGTTCAGCGCGGCTGACCTGCAAGGGCCATGGGCTTACGCGACGCCGGATCTTCCTCCTGACTTCGCCAAAATTCCGCTGAGCAGCCCAGCTTCGGCAATCCTCGCTACAGTTCCGGGAACCGATGAAGCCAAAGACGCAGTATTACTGGCGCAGGTTCCGACCACGATGACCATCAAACCCAACGAGGCACAGGCCAAAGTAAAGGTCGAATACGCCGGCGAACCGAAATTCGAGCCAATCAAGGGCACGTCCATGGAATACGCCGCGAATACCCAAGACAAGGTGATCGAGCTCGAAGGTACGTATTACCTTTGCCTGCAAGGCGTCTGGTTCATGGCTCCTACCCCAACTGGACAATGGACAACGTGCATGTCGGTTCCACAGGAAATCTACACGATTCCTTCGAGCTCCCCAGTTTATAACGTGACCTATGTCACCCAAGCCGCCAATCCGGATGGCACGGTCACATCCAGCTACGCAGCCGGATATTTAGGGACGTTCATACTGGGCGCCGCCGCAGGAGCGATCCTTGCCGATGGGAGCGGCTATTGGTGGCCGCCATACTGTAACGGGGGTTACTACTACCCCTACCCCGCGACGTACTGTGGCGCATATTACGGGGGCTATGGTTATCATTATCCAACGCCTTACTATGACTCTGCCTCGGGAGCGTATGGTTGGAAACAGACTGCCTATGGCCCTTACGGTTCGGCAACCCGCGGCGCCGGTTACAATCCTTATACGGGGACTTACGCTCGCGGTGCCAGTGTCTCGACGCCTTATGGGAGCAGAAGTGCAGCGCAAGCGTACAATCCGTACACCGGCACCTATGCTCAGACGAGACAGGGATCGAGCCCGCATGCTCAGTGGGGTAGCTCCTATGTCTCGCGAGGAAACCAGAGTGCTACCATGGGCCATTACTCGACGGCCAATGGAACAGTGGCAGGCGCCGCTGATTCGCAGGGAGGAAAAGTTGCCGCTTCTAGCACGAAGTGGGGGAACAGTGCGGCTGCCAAAACCGCCAGCGGCAATATGTACGCCGGACACGATGGCAACGTTTACAAGAACACAGGTAACGGTTGGCAAAAGTACGATAATGGAAGCTGGAATTCCGTAAATAAACCCCAGCCTAACTGGCAAGGGGCAGAAAGCAGTCAGCAAAGGACTGCAAGCGAAAGTAATCAGCAACGATCGTCGGCCGCGAGTAGCGAGGATCGAACAGCCAGCGCGGGCGGCGCCGACCATTCAGGGGGAAGCGGTTTCGATCGGTCCGGCGGTGGAGGCGGATCCAGTGATTTGGACCGCGAGGCTCAGAACCGGTCGCGTGGTGATTTTTCAAGCCAGCGGTTCCAAGGCTTTCAGGGCGGCGGCTTTGATCGCTCCAGCGGCGGGGGTGGATTTGGCGGCGGTGGCTTTGGCCGCTTTGGCGGAGGCGGCGGTGGAGGATTTCGCGGTGGCGGACGACGATGAAATTAGTGCTTGGATTGTCCTTACCTTATTCTTTATAAACTCACACAAAGGAGGGGACATTAAAAAACTATTAACGCTAACAAGCATCGCCTGCATCGGAGCTGTCCTGATGCTCATGGCGGCATGTCAGACTGTTGCCACCAACGACGCAGAGCTCGCCGCATCGAAGAAAGAGTTCGTGCTCGCGCAGTCGGGGTTCAAGGTCATAACGGTCACCACTCCAAAGCAGCAACAGGCTATCAATGGATTAGCGCAGTACAGGGTCTCGGCTGTGAAATACAATGGGAAACTATATTATGTTTTTCCTACGGCGACTAAGGACAAGATCTACGTCGGGAGACAAAAGCAATTCAACGCCTATAAGAGCGCATTCGCAGCGCAGCAGATGGGCCACCCAGCCGGCCAGCAGACTCAACGCGGTCAACAGCTCATGAACCCACCGCCTACACTGACATACGAGACTGCGGGACCCCAGCACATCGAGGTCGAGCAGTTCGATGGTTTTGGTCCGATGGGCACGGCGTCTTTAGGAGATTGGTAGCTAATGAGAGAAGCGTCGGTCGCTGAAAATTAACGCTTGAACCAGGCTCCAATGTTTTTGTAGAACTGAC
>JBARAJ010000131.1:0-10400 GCA_049791915.1 Candidatus Udaeobacter sp. | reverse complement strand
CGCAGACGCATTCGGTTTACGTCAAAGGCGAATGTGTTTCAAGAAACGGCGGTCTCTAGTCCGCCGATAGAAAGGGATCAAAGAATGACGGCAGAAGAAGAACTGTTGAAACTCGAAAAGGCGTTCGGGGAGGCAATCGTTAAGAACGATCTCGAAGGTATCGGACGACTTGTCACAAATGACTGGATCATCATTGACCCGAACGGAGAGATAGTTGACCGGTCGCGCTTTTTCGAGGTCATCAAATCGGGCGCCTTGACGCACGACATGATGGAATCCGAAGATTTCCGGGTCCGCGTTTATGGAGATAGCGCGGTTGTTACGGCATTGACTCGCACGATGGGCAAATTCATGGGACAAGACTTCAGCACGCAGGAGCGGGCCACAGATGTTTTTGTGAAGCGCGATGGGCGATGGCAATGCGTGCTGTCGCACCTCACCCGATTCACGAAGAAATGAAGCGGCGCGCCCAGCGGTCGCGCCCTACCAATTTCGAGGGCAGATTTTGCGGTGCCTGCTGAGCGCCGCTACAGTGCTCCACAATGAAGGTTGAAGTGGAAAAGCAGCCGGGGTCCGTCTCGAAGCTGCAAATCGAATTGCCTAGTGAGGAAGTGACCAAGGAATGGGACGCGATCGCAAATAGTTTCGTGCGATTCGCGAAAATTCCGGGATACCGGCCAGGGAAGGCCCCGCGCGCCGTGATCGACAAAAGATTTCGCAAGGAAATCCAGGACGAACTCACGAAGAAGCTTGTCTCGAAAAGTTATCACGAAGCAGTCGAACAAGAGCAATTGCGCGTGGCTTCGCTGACTAACATTGAGGACATTGAATTTGGCGAGGACAAGTCGATGCGCTTCCGCGCCACTGTGGTGACCGCGCCGGAATTCGAGCTTCCGGATTACAAGGAGATTCCGGTGCAAGTGGCGGACACAAAAATTTCGGAAGCAGAAGTCGAAGAGACGATCGTACGTTTGCGTGATCAATCCGCCGATTTTGTAGATGTGCCGGAGCGTGAGTTGCAAATGGGCGATTTCGCGGTCCTTGATTTCGAGGGCTCGATAGAAGACAAGCCGATCAGCGAAATCGCGCCGCAAGCCAGCAAGAATTTGCACGGCGGCAAAAAATTCTGGCTGCATCTGGCGCCTGAAAATTTTCTGCCGAAATTTTGCGAGCAATTAATCGGACTAAAACCCGGCGAAACGCGGCTGGTGATCGTTAATTTTCCCGATGAATTTCCAGTGAAGGAACTGGCCGGCAAAAAAGCCGATTACGCGGTTACGTTGCGCGAGATCAAGGAAAAGGTGTTGCCGCCCATCGACGATGCGCTCGCGGCCAAGCTCGTCCCCGGGAAAACACTCGCTGCTCTTCGCGAAATGATCGAGCACGACCTCGAACACGCCAAAGAGCATGATGCCGAACGGGCGAAGGAGTCGGAGATCGTAAAATATCTGCACGAGCGAATTCAGGTAGAGCTGCCTCCAGCACTTCTGCAAAATGAAACCCGCCGCGCGCTCGCCGAGTTAGTTCAACGGAATCGAGAGCGCGGAATCACCGACGACATGCTGAAGGAAAAAGAGAAGGAATTGATAGATGCCGCAGCAGGAATGGCGGCGCATCGGCTGAAAACAAATTTCATTCTGCATCGCATCGCCGAGCGCGAAAAAATTCAGGTCACAAAGGAAGATCTCGATTCGCGCGTCAGACAGGAGGCGGCGCGCTACGACATTTCGCCTGACAAAATGCGCAAGGAATTACAACAACGCAACGCGCTGGACGACGTCGCCGAGCAGCTTCTGCTGGGCAAGACCCTTGATTTCCTGAAGGCGAATGTTAGCGTCGAATTAACGAAAGAACCCACCGTCAAAGAAGAAAAATCATGACCGTGTCTAACCAAAATGTCTCGCAAGTGCTGGTTCCGATGGTCGTGGAGCAGACTGGTCGGGGCGAACGCAGCTACGACATTTACTCACGGCTGCTGAAGGACCGCATCGTTTTTGTCGGGCAGATCGACGATCACATCGCGAACCTGGTGATCGCGCAGTTGCTCTTCCTGCAAATGGAAGATGGCAAAAAGGATATCAATCTTTACATCAACTCACCCGGCGGCGTGGTCACAGCCGGGTTGGCAATTTTCGACACGATGCAGTTTCTGACGTGCGACGTCGTAACGTATTGCATCGGCATGGCGGCGAGCATGGGTGCAGTTTTGCTCTGTGCCGGCACGAAGGGCAAACGGTTTGCCTTGCCGAACTCAGACATCATGATTCACCAGGTGCACGGCGGTGCGCAGGGTCAGGCGAGCGATGTGGAACGTCAGGTTGATTACATGTTCAAGCTTAAAAAGCGCATCATTCGCATCATTTCGCAGCACACCGGCAAATCTGAAGAGCAAGTCCGACTCGATTCCGATCGCGATTACTATATGTCTGCGGATGAAGCGAAGGCATATGGGTTGGTGGACGAGGTGATCAAGTCGCGGAAGGAAGCAAAATTGTTGGATGGGAAATCGCTTCCCGATGGTCGGCTGGTGGAAGTGCCCGAAGCAGTATTGTCGCGGAAAGGGTAACGCGGAAATCCAGAGCATATGGCGCGCGCTTCGAACCTCACCATGTGCTCCTTCTGTGGCAAAAGCCACGCTGAGGTGCGCAAGCTCATCGCAGGCCCGGGTGTTTACATTTGCGACAGCTGCATCAACGTTTGCAAAAGCATTCTCGATAAGGAGCTCAACGAAGACGCCCGACGGCAGTCTTCGAATATTCGGGTGCCGAAGCCGGCACATATTCGGGAAGCTCTCGATCAGTATGTGATCGGGCAGGACACCGCGAAGAAGACATTGTCCGTGGCGGTGCACAATCACTACAAGCGCGTGCTCCAAACTCCCGCGCCCGCGGACACGTCAGCTGCGTTTCAGGCGGATCCTCTGGCGGACGTTGAGATCGAGAAAAGCAATATTTTGCTTATCGGTCCGACAGGCTCCGGAAAGACCCTGCTCGCGAAAACGTTGGCCAGAATCCTCGACGTGCCGTTCTGCATTGCTGACGCGACGACGCTGACCGAAGCGGGCTACGTCGGTGAAGACGTCGAAAACATCATTTTGCGATTGCTTCAAAATGCCGATTACGATGTGAAGCGCGCTGAGATCGGGATTGTTTACATAGACGAAATCGACAAGATTGGACGCAAGACCGACAACGTGAGCATCACACGCGATGTCTCCGGCGAAGGCGTGCAGCAGGCTTTGCTGAAAATTTTGGAAGGCAGCACGTGTAATGTTCCGCCGCAGGGCGGGCGCAAGCATCCGCACCAGGAATACATTCAGGTCAACACCGAAAAGATTCTTTTCATTTGCGGTGGCGCATTCGTTGGGCTCGACAAGATCATCCAAAAGCGGATTGGCCAAAAAGTGATGGGTTTCGGCAGCCCGACGCTCGAGGTCGAGGAAGCGCTGCGCAAAGAGTCGATCCGCCACGTGGAACCGGAAGATCTGCTCGCGTTCGGGATGATACCTGAATTCATAGGGCGTCTACCCGTTGTTAGTTCGCTCGACACGCTCACCGAGGATGAAATGGTGTCGATTTTGACCGAAACAAAAAACGCGATGGTGAAGCAGTACACAAAGCTCTTCTCAATGGAGGGAGTCCGTCTGTCGGTGACCAAAGATGCGTTGCGCGCCCTTGCGGCGCAGGCTGTCACCAAAGGCACCGGCGCGCGCGCGCTGCGTTCGATGCTCGAACGCATTATGCTAGACATCATGTACGACGTGCCGAGCCGCGAAGATATCGCCGAAGTAACGATCAATCGCGCGGTGGTAGAAGGCAAAAAGCTTCCCCTGATTCGCAAGAAGCAGGACAAGACCGCGGCTTGATTTTTCAAAGCTGTCATTCTGAACGAAGCGAAGAATCTCTGATCCGAGATGTTTCGTTTCGCTCAACATGACAGGCTTTGTGCTTGGGGTGTCGAGCATTGTGGGCTTGTCGTTCCGCGTTGATTGTGGTGGCGACTATGCGCGCGATTCTCATTAACACCGGTACTGAACTTTTGCTCGGTGATGTTCAGGACGCGCATCTGGCATTTATAGCACGCGAGATTCTTCCGTTTGGTCTACGAATCGAGGAACGGCGGACAGTTCCTGATAGCGACGTGATACGCCGCACGCTCAGTGAATTATTTCCGCATTGCGAAATTCTCTTTGTCACCGGCGGTCTCGGTCCAACCACGGACGATATCACCCGAGAGATGGTTGCTGAATCGCTAGGCTTGCAGCTGTATCAGGACCCGCAACTGCTGGCTTGGCTTCAACAGAGATTGCAAGTGCGCGGAATCAAATGGACTTCGGGTATTGCACGGCAGGCGGAGGTCCTCCCAGATGCGCACGTTCTGCCGAACGAGAATGGAAGCGCCCCGGGCTTTTATTTGAAGGCAAACATCAATCCGCGCATTCCGTCGCCGCACGTGTTTGTTTTACCAGGTCCGCCTCGCGAGCTTCAGCCCATGTTCACAAAATTCGCGATGCCGATTTTGAAATCGATTATTGAGGTACCGCTCCCTGTCGAGAGGAGGTCATACAGCATTGCCGGAATGGGAGAATCGTTGGTAGAGAAAGCGATCGGCGAAAAAGTTTTGGCGATCCCAGGCATCGAGTTGGGCTATTGCGCGCGACCAGGCGAGGTTGAAGTGCGCGTCATCGGTCATCCGAGTGCGATCCAGGCAGCCGATGCCGTCATTCGCGGCGAATTAGGACTGTCGATTTTTTCCGACAACGACGAAGCGCTTGAAGAAGTTGTCGTGAGACTGTTGAAGCAACGAAAACAAACATTGACCACCGCCGAATCGTGCACTGGCGGTTTGATCGCAAACCAGATCACCAATGTGCCGGGCGCGTCGGAAGTCTTTCTGGCGGGCTATGTGACATACGCGAACTCAGCAAAGAGCGATGTCTTGAATATCGATTCGAAGTTGATCGACAAACACGGCGCGGTGAGTGAAGCGGTCGCGCGCGCGATGGCTGAGGGCGCGCGTGCACGAGCTGCCTCCACGTTCGGGCTCGCTACGACCGGCATTGCCGGACCAACGGGTGGCTCGGACGAAAAGCCCGTTGGAACGGTTTATATAGCGATGGCTTCAGGAGATTCAGAGACTTTGGCTAGGAAATTCCTTTTCCCAACGGATCGCGAGACATTCAAACAATTAGCGGCCCAAGCGGCACTCGATCTTTTGCGACGGAGATTACTCAAGGAGTGATGGCTCCTCAGCCGTCACTCCTCGAATGGGAAAAATTAGTAATTGCCCACCTTCACCGGGGTGCCGACTTTTACAGTGTCGTAAAACAACTTCGCGCCGTCCGAGGACATCCGAATGCAGCCATGGGATGCGGGATACCCCGGCAGAATTCCGACATGCATTCCGACCCCTTCGCCTGTTAGCCGCATAAACCACCTCATCGGCGCACCGACATAATGTGTTCCGCTAGGCGCGGAATCAATCTTGGCGCTGATGCCGGAGCGAACCACCCGACCGGAGCCGTCGACGAAGTCGCCATAGATGCTGGAACGATGGTCCGGATCCTTTTCGAGAACGGAGAAATCACCGCTGGGTGAGGTGTGTCCGGCCTTGCCAGAGGAGATCGGACTATCGGCCACGATTTGCTCGCCAATCATCAAATACGCGCGCTGCTTTGGAAGGGAGACAACAACGTGCACGTTGTCCGGCGTCGCCTGCCTGAGTAAAGATTGATTTACCTTCAACGGTGGCTGGCTGCTAATGTAAGCGGAGGCGCTGCGCATCTGTCGTGGTGGCGGCGTCGGCCTTGGTGATCTTGGCCCGAAAAGGCGGAACTGCGCGCTGATTGAGGACGCAAGAGCCGTCAACAAGAGCGCGCAAAGAAGGGTGCGAAATGTTCGCGGCATAAATATTAGCCGCCACTGTAGCTGTTTACGCGCCGAAGCCAACCCGTTAACCAACGAGATTCATGGCGATCGGGAGGAGCATTCTGGACGCGGCGAGTCAAGACGGCTTTGGCCGCGCGCGCGAATTCATCAGGCGCGCCTGAATCCGAATTACCGTGCATCGCTTCCAGCACTTGAAGCAAACCCCATCCCTGCCCCTGATAACGCTCGGTCTGCAGGACGCCTTCTCCTTTGAAGTTGACGTAATCGATGAGGGCGTAGCATCCCCGTGATGTTTTCGTAAGGCGTTCAAATTGTTGCTGCACGTTAGTTCGTTCGGCGGGCGCCGCTTCGGCCAGCATCTTAGGCAGAGAAGCGTCCAATCTGGCAACAAGAAATTCTGCCTGAAGATCGACGGTGTCGGCCAGAAATCGCCGCAACTGGTTCATCTCACCTGTATTTTGCGCTTGCAGGAACTCGGCACGCGAGTTCCAGGGACACGGCTGTCCACGGCCGACGCCTAGAAGAAATGTTGGCAACTTCGCTCCGCGACTTGATACGAAGCTCACCAATTTCGGGAAACTCTCTTCGAACGGGCCTTGCCGCCTCTTCGGATACCAGATGAAGTGGCCGATGCCGAGCGATGCGAAATCTTCGCCTTGGTTCCATGAAGTCAGCCCGGAAATCGTTCCATTACACTCATTTTGCCAGACTCTTTTCCCAACTTTCACAGCGTCGCTGTGCGAGATCGCGATCGCCTTCGCCAGTTCCGGCGAGAGTGCAATCAGTCCGGTGGCTGCGACTGCAAATGGCAAGCCGACGCCCCCGAATTGATGGCAAAGCTGTTTTCTTGACGAGCGGCATTTATCCATTAGCGTGCGGCTTTCTGCGGCGATCAACCCTAAACTAAAACGGCGCGGAAACACGATCTTATGAAACGTTTTATTGTTATTATCAGCGCATCCTTACTTGCATTCCCATTGTTCGGGCAAGAGAAATCACCACAGCTCAAAGACCAAAAGGACAAGGTCAGCTACAGCATCGGCATGCAAATCGGATTTAATCTCGGCCGGCAAAAGGTCGACATTAACCCCGATATCCTGGCCGCCGGCATTAAAGATGCCATTGCGAACAAACCGCAACTGACCACCGACCAGGTCAAGGACATCATGGCCCAATTCGAAAAAGACATGGAACAGAAACAAAAAGAACTCGGAGAGAAAAACAAGACCGAAGGCGCGAAGTATCTTGAAGAGAACAAGAAGAAATCCGGTGTAAAGACGACTGCCAGCGGTCTCCAATATAAAGTCATCAAAGACGGAAGCGGAACGCAGCCCAAAGCCACCGATATGGTGACAGTGAACTATCGCGGCACGCTGATCGATGGGACAGAGTTTGACAGTTCGTACAAGCGCGGCCAACCGGCGAGCTTTCCTGTCAACGGAGTGATAAAAGGCTGGACCGAAGCGCTTCAACTGATGAAGCAGGGATCAAAGTATCAGTTGTTCATTCCCTCGAACCTCGCGTACGGCGAGCGTGCAATGGGCCCGGATATCGGTCCGAACTCGACCCTGATTTTTGAGGTCGAATTGCAGGAAGTGAAACCTCCGCCAGCGCCTGGTGCACAGGGTTCTCCGAAGGTTCCGGCTCCGCCGTCGCCGGCGCCGACCAAGAAGTAGCGCTGACGCGTCGGTCAAGGAGCGACGGCTTGGGCGCCGTCGGTTTTAGAGGTGACGACTGGGAAGCCGTCACTCCTTGAGAACTGATTCCCACCGCAGCACCGGTGCATCGCCCCACAAACCTTCCAAACTGTAGAAGGCGCGTTTGTCGCGATGAAAAATGTGGACGACCACTTGTAGATAATCGAGGACCATCCATTGGCTGGCGGGAAATCCGTCAACTGCGGCAGGTCGCAGCGAATAATCCTCGCGTAACCGTGTCTCAATTTCGTTGGCAATTGCTTTGAGTTGAGGCTCGGACATGCCCGAGCAGATCACGAAGAAATCCGTAAAGCTCGAGATGCCGCGCAAATCCAGCACGACAATGTTCTCCGCCTTTTTGTTCAAGGCGAGTTCAGCGCAGATTTTCGCTAGATTTTCCGACGTTATTGCGATGGCTCCCGATAAAGGTTTTCGCGCTGAATAATTTCTTCCACCGATTCGGGTACGAGATAACGAATCGATTCGTTCTGCGCAACTCTCCGTCGTATCTCAGTGGCGGAAATATCGATGGGGCGGTGAATCAACTGATACGAATGTGAGGGTTGTTTGCCGGTCCGGTCGAGAACCACGAAGCGAACCATCTTCTCCAGTTCGGCGAAGCGATGCCACCGGGGCAGTTGCTCAACGTTGTCTTCACCGATCAAGCAGTAGATGGACCCGTCGCATTCGCGTCGGCGAACTTCCTCGACTGTATCGATTGTGTACGAAGGCGGCGGTCGCAGCAGCTCGCATTGATCCACTTCAAACTCCGGCTCGCTTTTGATCGCCGCTCGCAACATTGCTAGTCGTACTTCGCCGCTCGCGACAGGAGCGGCCTTCTTGAGAGGGGAAATCGACGCCGGCACCAAGATGACTTTGTCGAGATCGAGCGTTTCAATCGCTTCGCGGGCGAGAATCAGATGAGCGTGATGAACCGGGTCGAAGGTGCCGCCATAGATCGCGATCTTCTTCAATCCCCCAACGCTTAAACGCTCAACGCTCAACGTTCAACTAAAAGCCTTCTATTTGAATGCGCGGACGACCAGTTTCGATGGTAAAAAGCACGCTGAGCTATTTCGATTCCAAGTGGCTTAAAGAATTTGCGCCCGTCGCACAGTTTTGGAGCGCGCCTGAAGCGCGCGCTTTGCGCAATCCGTTTCCGTTAGTCGGGTGCTCAGGTCGACTGAGGTTGTAGCAGACCGGCCGGCAATCGTGCACTGAGCGCCTGGCGCATTGCGGTTTCTGTGTTGTGCTTGTGGACCGCGATGTCGATCGCGGCTTTCAATTCCGGTACGGTGTAAGGCTTCAGCAAATATCCGAACGCGCCTGATTCGACTGCGCGGCCTACGGTTTCAGCAGATGCGTGCGCGGTCAGAAACACAACCGGAATATCGAGGTGCCCGCGGATTGCGGCAGAAGCTGCAACACCACTGATCCCTCCATCCAATTGAACATCCATGAGCACAAGATCGGCGCGATTGTCTTCGGCCGCGCGGAGCGCGTCGGCAGCAGTGCTCGCGTCACCGGCGATTTCGTACCCGAGCTCCGCGAGCTCGTGTTTAAGCGCTAACACAGTCAGCGCTTCGTCTTCAACGATCAGAATACGTTTTCTTGACATAATGTAGTTATTTAGAGTTACAGATAAACGCCTGGTTGTTGGCGTGACGTTTTGCTTGGAAAAGAAATGGTTGCGCACGTTCCGCCTGCAGGAAGGCGGTTGACGACGAACTCGCCGCCAAGTTGGCGTGACATTGCCTGGACGAGGTCTAAGCCGGTTCCACGTTGGTCCTCAATTTCGATCGTCCGGGGCGCAATTCCGTTGCCATCATCACGGATCGTTAACGTTACTCGATCGCGAGTCGTGCGCAGTTCAGCATCGACCTTTCCCGCGGCGCGGCCATGGAATGCGTGCTTCAGAGAATTGAGCAGCAATTCATTGGCGATCAGGCTAAGCAAAATGCTTTCATCGAGATTGAGCGGAACGCGATCGACGGAAACGTTAAGTGCGAGTTTGCAGCCCGTGGGCGTGTGCGAGCGCAACAGCATTTCCCCCAGCTGACGCAAATGCGGTGTGAAATCGAGGTGTGACTGCCCCCGCTCGTTGTAGAGTTCTTCGTGAAGCCGAGCCATGGCGTTGATGCGATCGCGACATTCAGTGAAAACCTCGCGAACAGCGGGATCAGTAAATTTGTTAGATTGAAGCCTGAGCAAGCTGGATACGATTTGCAGGTTGTTCTTCACCCGGTGGTGAATTTCCGTGAGCGAAACAGTCTTGAGCGCGAGTAGCGCCTTCAGGCGTTCGTGTGCGCGACGGGACGAAATTACTAGTTCAGCCAGAGCGCCCGACGCCAATATATGTATGCCGGTGTTAATGTAACTGATCGCAATGACACGTCCGCTGCGGGGCACCAGCAAGTCAGCCAGGAGAACTGTCGCTCCGCAAAGTACCGCGATAAACCAGCCCGCTTTGCGTCCTGCGCGCCACGTAGCCAGCACCACAGGTAGGAAATAAAAAACCGTGACAGCAAAGTCGGTAGTCTTGTAGTCGATCCAGCCAATCAGCAGCATCAGCAAAGCGGACGCGATTACTGCTGCCGTGGGTGAGCGGAGAAAATCAATACTGATGCGAAACGGTTTGTCTGCCGCGGTAAACCGTTGGCGGGCGTGGTAGATTGGCGAATTGACGGGCTGCTCCAGCTGGACTGCAGACATTAGTGCCCCCCGTTCCGTTCCATCAGCACAAATCTAAGACCGTGTACCGTCCAGAGCCGTTTAAAAATATGTATGATTCGCGATTCCCTCTTTTGGGGGATCC
>JBARAJ010000130.1:0-15830 GCA_049791915.1 Candidatus Udaeobacter sp. | reverse complement strand
CCCCACGTACAAAGGCGTTGTTGCCAGAAACGCGATGGTCAGTAGTGGACTATACATCGCCATTAAGACGAGTGCGCCCAGGAGAAAAACGACTGCCAGCAACGCGCCAACTCCCTGTTGCACGGCCAATTGCCGAACTTGCCTCGCACCTTCGAGCCGGCGCTGAATGTCCCCCGTTCGACGATTTGTGAAGTAACTCATCGGTAGAGACAAAAGTTTCCGGCTCAAGAAATCGAGAACTGCCGTATCGAGACGCACGGCCGCAAATGCCAGCAAGTATTCCTGTGCGAGCGTGGCGAACTGGACGAAAACGAGCGCTGCGAGCATGCCGAGCAGAATCGTTTTCAGCAGGCCGATGTCATTTTCGACAATGACTTTGTCAACGACGATTTGGGTGAATACTGGGAACAACAATTGCAGGAAACTGACAGCGACAGCCAGCCCGAGCGCCTGCAGTAAAATTACTTTAAATCGCAAGAGGAACGGCAAAATCCAAGCCAGTGTTGGCTTGCTTTCCGGAGCTTCTTCGAATGCGGGCGTGTAATCGAACAGTGCTGCGTAACCGGTCCACTTCGTCTCAAATTCCGTTCGCGGAACCTTGCGTAACCCGCGCGCGGGATCGGCGACGCGCACAAATTGCTCATCAACGTCGTAGAGGACGATCCAATGGTTGCCCTCCCAGTGCACTATTGCTGGAAGCGGCATAAGCGGGAGATTGCGGTACGAGATTTTCAATGGACGCGCCGCCAACCCAAGTTCGGTGGCGGCCCGCGAAATCGCTTTTAGGCTGGTGCCATCGGTCGCCGTGTGACAGAGCTGTCGAATTCGTGCCAAGCTTACCTTGCGACCAAAGTGTCGGCAGATCATTCCGAGACAGGCGGCACCGCAATCCATCTCGTCGATCTGCATGATATGGTCGATCTTTCGCAGGCGTTTCCCGCGCTTGCGGAACAGGCCTCGCTCGTCGGCGAACGGCTCTTCCTGGCCATCGGTCTCCTCCGAGGGCTGTTGGCCGTCGAGCTGCACTTTATCGTGCACCTGTGTTTCGGCAGGGAGCTGTTCCGTCGCGAAATCGAGCGGAACACGCGCCTCGGTTTTTGCCTCATAACGGGCTAGCCGCTCGCTTAGCAATTTATCGAATTCCGGAAATCGCCGGCGGAGGTCTCGTACGGACTTCGGTTCAAGGGAAAGCAACCGGCAGTCTGTGAATGCTTCTACCGATGCCGCGCGCGGCGAGTCGTTTAGGATCGACAATTCCCCAAAGAAATCGCCTTCGCGATAGAACGCGAGATTGCGCTCCCGTCCGTTCAAGCCAGCGAATGCGCGTACCCGTCCTTTCTCGATTACATAAAGCGGCCCGGCGTTGTCCCCTTCTCGAATGATCAGATTGCCTTTTTCGAATGTGACGGGGGTTAGCTTGTCGATCATCCCGCGCAACACGGGAGCCGGCAATCGGCCGAAATTGCTGAACTGATAAAGAAAACTTTGGAGAGCGCGGTTGCGACCGGTTGACTCAACATAATGTTTCAGGTCGGGCACGCGGCGGACAAGTTGAAGAAAGTCATCGCGATCGATCCGCAGGACATCGACTGCGGTGCTGCAGCGCACAGTCGCATTTCGAGTTCCGCCCTCAGCTAACGCAGCCTCCCCGAAAGAGTCCCCCGGCTTTAGTACTCCCAATGGAATTTCCTCACCATCCGGCTTGATCTTCAGGGCACGCGCGCGCCCGCTTGTCAGAACGTAAAATGAATTGGCCGGATCCCCTTGTTTTACGATCACCTCGCCGAATTCATAATGTTCTTCCTGCAGGAGTGGCTCGATCGCCTCAAAATGTTCATCGGAGACAAAGCGGAACACCGATGAACGCCGCAGAATGTCTTGGATTTTCATTCCACTGAAACGGGAATGCTCAGCCGTGGGTACGTATATTTAGTCGTCAGGTCTGAAAAATACCGGTTAAGGAGTCGCTGGTCGATGCGTAATTTCACGGTTGGGTCCTCGAGTCGCGGCTCGACTTTTTTTATGACGCGACAGAGTTCGAATCCGTCGTTGTGCGGGATCGGTTCCAATAGGTCCCCTTCCGAGACGCTTAAATATTTCTGCTGCGCGTCCGCCGGGAGGTTTTCCAGAAGAAAGTTCGCTCGTCGATAAGGATAACGCCCCTCAGTCGCAACTTCCTCCAGTGACATTCCATCCTCCCGTACACAAAACAGCGCTTCCTGCGCGGCATCCTGCGATTCCAACTCAATCAGTTCGATTTCAAATCGTGTCAGGCGCAATCGCAGAGCCATCAATTCACGTTGGCGTGCTTCGGGAACCAGCAGTGCATCGCAATGCACCGCGTACGCCGCCTCGATCGCAAGCATTTCATTCAGCCACTCTGAATCGCGGCCCATTTCCTCCTGCCAACTGGCGAGCTGCGCTGGTTCAATGCCGGTCCGATGTAAGAATTTTAGCTCTTCCGCGGAGATCGCCTCGGATGGAGGCTCTTTTCCAGCGCAGCGCGCGGCCAGACGCCACATGAGTTTATTGGTCATGTCCTCCAGTGCCCCGGACAAAATCAACTCTGCTACAAACAAGTGACGCAATTCCTGAGGCGCGGATGTATATGCAATTTGCTCGGAAGAAAAGGAGTCATCAACGGCACTGACGCAATACTGGCGGGCGAAGTAATCGCTGAAGTCTTCAAATGTAAGGCCGCGATTTGACAGCCATCTTTCCGTCTCCTCCGCCGTGATCAGATCATGGCGATAACGAAACTCTTCGGCCGCGGCAGAAATGGCCGACTCGTTCAACTCTAATTCCAATTCGTCTGCTCGCTCTTCCGCCGCGACGTGGCGGAGAAAAGCCTGCCATTTTTGCTCAAGTTCGCCCCGGAAAATAGCCGCATCGACAGCATCGCCCGCCGTATACTCCCGAGTTCCGCACGCGCACACGATTACATCGTGAGGCGAAACTGACTCTGTGCTCGACATGAAGAACGGATTTTCTACCGCATTTTAGCAAGAAAGTCGAGCCTCTCGGTCACCCCCGTCCCGAGAGCGACTCAGAGAACAGGAATCGCTGGAGCGATTGTTGATAAACAACATGATCGCGACGCGCACGTATGCGGGCGAGGTTCAAAGTTAATAAACCATAAAATGTTGCGAGTATTCTGTCAGTCCGTTAAGCTCTACAGCGGCCATGGAGGAACAAACGCCGAACATCAATGTAGTTCACTCCGTTTGGCGCCGACTTAAAAAGGCTAAAATTCGTGACCTGCAGCCGATAAAGGACGTGAAAGGTGGTCGCGGTGTAACGGGCACATCCAAACCCGCGACAGGCGGCACAGGCACGGCGGGAAACAAGGGCAGCCGTTAGAAATTTGGCGTCAATAGCGGCGGGGATTGCACTGGGTTTGCCGCAATCCAGCGCCCGGCATGGTCATGAAGAAAGCGACCTAAGCCTGCAGTCTCAATCGTAGAGCTTATTGTACCCGCTCGCAATCCGACCCTCTTGTGTGTGAGATAGGCTCTCTCTTTTTACCGATTTGAAAGGGTAGCAACCCAACATTGGCAGTGACAATGATCATGTACGTATCCGTATGTCATCGAAGGTGGCCAGCCATAATCCGTCACACCACGGCTTGTAATTTCTCGCTCGATGGCTTCCTTTTCTGCGAGGTCGGCCCTGACTTCATCATAGGCGTTGCCCTGCACCGGTTGCTTGTCCCAGCTCATGCGTGTCTTGCTCAAGCAATACATGAGTTCGTAGCGCCGTAGTTGCAGATCGGAAGTGGATAAACGTTGAAAGTCATTCTGCGTCGAACAACAGCCTGCCACCACAAGCCCGGCTATCATTAGCAGTATTATCTGTTTCACGCTTCGGCTCCCCGGTTGGCTCCTGCACTACCCGATGCAGGCGTTACGAGTTCGCTTAATACAATCCCAAGATCAGGTCAATACGATTCATAACGCTTCCTTTCTCCCCGCGTCAAGGTTCGCAAAGGCAGTCAGCTCTTTATCTGCACGCACAACGAAGCTCTTTCCGTCGCCGCGATACCCGGCAATAATCGATATTGTTCATCCGGGAACAAAGAAATGTTGACGGGAAATGGAGATCCCGATTCGATCGGCCTCATGAAAATAAAAACGACTGGATTGATTTTGGTGCTTTGCTTTTTTGGAGCGGCATTGTGTTTCGCTGACGATCCGCAGACGGGTGCCTCGAAACTGAATGAATCCAAATCAAAGCTTACCCCTGAGACGGAGAAGATTAAGCCGACGTATATCAGCTTGGTGCAGTTTACCGATAAGGGCATCCAAAACGCCAAGCAGACAACCCAGCGGGTAGCTGCCTGGGCCGCCAAGGTGCAATCGAAGGGAGTTACTATCAAACAGATGTATTGGACGCTCGGCCAGTATGACCAGGTGTGCATCTTCGAGGCCCCGGACGATGAGACAGCCGCCAGTGTGTTGCTGGCAGCAGACATGCTGGGCAACATCCGCACGCAGACGATGCGCGCTTTCACGGCCTCAGAGATGGAAAAGATCCTGGCCAAGGTGCCCTGACAGGGCATGACCAACAACGCCGATTTACGATGAATAACAGCGTGATCGAGACGCAAGAACACGCGGAGAATCTCAAAAAGTCGTGAGGTTATTGCACCTTCATCCTACCGCCTGGGACCTCTGGCCGTAAGTGGAGGATCAGGCCGCCGCATATCAGACCGAAGCCCAGTCGCGGCGCGACGAACGCAATCAACATGGCTGTCGTGAAAATCGACAGGACAACGATTGATCGACGCCTCGCCATAACCACTCTCGGTAGCAATATGCGTCAACGATCCGGACTTTAGGGACCAAGCGCGTGACGCAGTGGAGCAGCGCCCGGTGGTGCCTTTGTAACGCCACTTAATATCGAATCGGCCCTAACAGGTCCTCCGTAGTAATTGAAATTGGATTGCCTTTGCGTGCCAATCACTGCGCCTTCCAATGACACGCCAACAAAGAGGCCTTTGCTCCTGCTGTAGGTGTAAACGGCCGCTGTTGGCATGATCGCGCCTGCGGCGGTCCGGCCCACCGGCCCGGCCGCAGCACTGACATCCACGCCGATCGTCACGTTTCCTCCGCGGGAAAACGCTTGCACGGCAGCATGGGTGTTGAGAACGATCACGAAATCAGTTACCTGGGCACCAGCCTGAAGGCCCCAGCCTCCACCGCCTGTGGCGATAAATGATGGTCCAGACCAACCACGAGGCGTCCGAGCGAGCACAACGCCTTGTCCGCCTTTAGCGCTGAAAATAAATCCTGCTTTGACCACGCTCATGATGGCGAGCCCTTTTGCTTGCCGGAGAACATCTCTTGGAATTGCTTTCTCGGGCATTTGCTGGAATTGGCTAATGATCGCGGTGCAGCGATTCACAGTGTCCTGCTCGGCGGCATCCGCCATCACCACTGCAACAGACAACATCGCGGGAACAAAAAACAATTTCTTCATCGGGATACCTCTGCTTCGCCAATGCTTATCGCAACGGGTATCCTAACGCAATCGGAGATGCGAGGCAGGCCGGTCACAATAAGATGCCATGCCAATTTATGCGGTCACCCGCCAGACGTTTTGATGACACTGGACGTTAAACCGAAACAGTAGCCGTTACTCGGTTCGCAGCGCCGTAATCGGATTAACGCGAGTGGCGCGGTTGGCTGGGAAGAAACAAGCAAGAAGCGCCGCACTCGCGAGCATCAAAGTTGCGGTAACAAGCGCTAACGGATCGCTCGGACTTACGTCATACAAGATTTTGGCCAGGACGCGACCTGCAGCCAGTGAAAGAACGAGGCCGGCGCCTGCGGCGAGAGCCGTTTGCATCGCGCCCTGTCGCATAATAAGGGCGAATACATCACGCCTATGCGCGCCCAAGGCCATGCGAATACCGATTTCGCGTGTCCGGCATGCCACGGCATAAGCTTTTACGCCATAAACACCGACGACGGCTAACATAAGCGCGATAGCACCAAAAGCGCCGAAGAGAGTTGCCCCAAGTTTCACGATCCAGAGGTTAGGCGATCTTTCCATCAAGTCGACAAATGGGGTCATCTGTAGCAGCGGCAGTTCAGGATCTATCTCGCGCAGGGTCTGTCGAAGCGTCGGAATAAATGCGGCGACTGCATGGCGATCCTGCGTGTTGAGGCGCACGTGCAGATACGTTTGGCCGCTGTATCCCTGCACCAACGGCACGAATAAACGGCAGACGAGCGAATCGTTGTCAACGCTATGCCGGTGCTTGCTCACGACACCGACGACTTCCATGTCGTTAGGCGAACCGTCCTTCAGCGGATTGGTGTAGCGAATGTGCTGACCAATCGGGTCTTCGTTCGGAAAAAGTTTTTTCGCCATTTCTTCGTCGATAATCGCCACGCGCCGCGCATCCTTGTTTTCGGACTCGTTCTGGGTGAAATCGCGGCCTCGTAGCAGTTTTATGCCAAGCGCCTCGCAGTAACCGGGTGTGATTGCGGTGAAGAGCGAATTGACGCTTGGATCCGGCGCCTTTGGGTCGTTAGGCATGGCGTCTTTGATGCGAAGAACGCGGCGCGCAGTGGTGAAATCGGCATACGGCAGCATGGTGCCGGTGGCGGACGCGGTTACTCCGGGCAACTCTCGTACGCGTCGCACCATGTCGAAGATCAAGCGACGCGAATCGGCCGGCGTTTTCTTGATCAAACTGAAATCGAACTCACTAATGATATCGCCGCGCGCGACGAACCCCGGATTAAGGCCGGCGGCCTTGAGCGCCCCACGGAAGAATAATCCAGCCGCGAAAAGCAGCATGAGCGAAAGCGCGATTTGCGCCATTACCGAAATGTGACGTGGCGCGAAGAAACGACTCAAACGGCCGATGCGCGCTGGTTCGCCGACTTGCTCTTTCAGGTCCTTAACGAGATCGGCCTTTGTTGCCTTCAACGCCGGGCCGAGGCTGAAAAGCATTGTCGCGATCAGGCAAAACAACAACGTGATTGCAAGCACAGTCGCGTCAGGCCGCAATTTCACGACGAACGAAAAATTGACGGACGAGAGCAAACCGCTCAGTTGCTGGAGTAAAAGATCGTTGCACCAGGAGCTCAGAATTAAGCCGATAACGCCGCCGCAAACGGCCAGCAAAAACCCTTCAGCCAACAATTGCCTGACGATTTGCCAGCGTGATGCGCCGACAGCCAGACGGATTGCTATTTCCTTGGAACGCGATGTGCCGCGCGCTAGCAACATGTTCGCGAGATTTAAACAGGCGATGAGCAGGACCGCTCCGGCCATCGCCATGAGTAATGTCGCGATCAGCGTGAGCGGGCCGTCGTTCTCCGGTTGCGTGCTCAGGCTGAATCGCGATGGCGTTTGAATTTGTAGCTCTCGCGCACCTTCACTGCCGTCCGGTTGGATCCCATTTAACCTTTGCGCCAGCACCGGCAAACGGGCTTTGGCCGCGTCGAAAGTCAGGCCGGGACGCAGCCGCGCCACGAGATTGAACGTGTAATTTTTTGGGTTCAATAGGTCGTGCGTCGTTTCGGAATCGCCAAAGGCCGAACCGAGTTGCGAACGAATGCCAAGCGGCACCCAGATATCCGGCGCGATCAACGCGCTCGCGCCGCTGAATCCGTCCGGCGCGATGCCAATCACGGTGTAGGGCTGTCCGTTGATCTGTTGGGTGCTACCAACAAAATCATCGCGGCCACCGTTGCGTTTCCAAAAGCCGTAGCTCGACACGAGTACAGCCAGGTTCGCATTCGGCTTACATTCCTCAGCGTTATAAAACCGGCCGCGAAACGCCTGCACGCCCATCATCGGGAAATAATTCTCCGAGGTCAGGAACGCGAAGCTGCGACGCATCTCGTGATCGCGCCCGATGCCGGCGACGGCAAACTCGAGCGCCGCCACATTGACAAACACGTCTCCGCCGTTCTCACGCAGCTCGCGGTATTCGTTATAGGAGAACTGCCGGTAATCGTGGCTCGCATTCTGTCGGGCCGTGAACACGTTCACGACTTCAGCAGGCCGAACCGGCACCACCGGCTTGAGCACCACGCCATTGACCAGCGCGAAAATGGCCGAATTAACGCCGATCGCCAACGCGAGCGTCAATATCGCTACGGTCGTGAATCCCGGCGTCTTGAGAAGCTGTCGCACAGCAAACTTGAAATCCTGCATCATAAGGACCCTTCTTTGTTTTCATTGAGATGCAGTCTGCATTGGCTTTGGATTCAAAAGTTGTGATCCGGTCGATAATTTTTTGTCGCAACGATTTTTGCTCTCTATCGCACAACGACACTATGCGAAGCCGCCCGGCCATGATCGTCCAGCGCGGTGACTTCGTAATCGCCGGCGACTGCGGCCCACTCGAGAACCTGATTCGGCGCGGCTTTGCCAACGAATTGCTTGCCGGCGAACCAGAAAATTTCACGCACGTCGGCATCGGCTTTGGCGCGTAGCGGAATTGTCTTTTTCGAAGCGAGGAGAATTTCTTTGCTGTTCGGAGACACAATTATCGGTTTTTGCCCAACCCGACTCGCCAGCTCGCTTTCGGTGTCCGGCAGGAAAGGAGGCGGAACCCTGCGTGGAATTCCGGCTTGCTCGAACAGCGTGAGAAAGTCGCCCGGCCAGAATTCGTAAACTTCGCGTTTCAACTGGCGTGTGCCGTCGTCGATTGGAACGCGCAGGCCGGTGACCACATCGACAAGCACTTCGCGATGCACATCGCAGGTTTTGATAGGCGACACACCGGGAATGAACCAGCCTTCGACGTACTGCGTGCAAAACTGGTTCGGGAGATCCCCCGACAACGCGCAGAACTCTACCCGTTTCAAATTCGCTCCCGGCGGGGGTTGATGAGGCACAGTTGGTTCCGCCCATGCCGCGCGCAGACTATCGATGATCTGAAACAGCAGCGGCCCTGCCGCAGTGCGGCCGACAAAGGCCGGGTTCGCGCGCCCATCGAAATTTCCAACCCAAACCCCGAGCACGTAATGATCGAACACCGCGATTGACCAGGCGTCCCGAAAACCATGTGACGTTCCCGTTTTCCAATAAACCCGCGCGCTGTGATTTCCATCGGCGCAATTCATTTCTGGTCGGGGCACATTGCCAAGCATTTCCAGAGTCAGAAACGCGGCTTCCGGCGAGAGAATTCTCTTTGGCTTTGCAATGCGGTCTCGCGCCGTGAATCGCAGCGCTTGCAGTTCCCCATTGTTGGCGAGCGCGGCATACAACCGCACCAAGTCCTGCAGCGAAACTTCTGCCCCACCGAGCGGAAGCGCCAGACCGTAGAACGATTCGGTTTTCGGCAGACGTACGTCTGCTTTGCTCAGAAATTCATAAAGCGTGGGATGCGCAAGGTGCGACGCGAGTTCAACTGCCGGCACATTGCGGCTGCGCGCGAGCGCGTCGCATGCGCGGATCGGTCCGAGAAATTCGCGATCGAAATTTTCGGGATTGTATTCACCGAAACTGCGGGGTGCGTCTGCCAGGATCGATAACGGATGAATCAATCCTTGCTCGAGCGCGAGCGCGTAAACGAACGGTTTCAACGTCGAACCCGGCGAGCGTGGACTGCGCGTTCCGTCGACCTGACCGTTAATGTCGGCCTTATAGAAGTCCGCCGAACCGACTTGGGCGAGTACGTCCATTGTACGGGTATCAACCAGAAACACCGCTGCGTTTTCGATGCCGCGGTTGCGATTATTCGCCACGTAATTGGTTACTCTTCGCTCGATCGCTTGCTGTTTTTCCAAATCGAGTGTGGTGACGATTTCATCGCGCCCATGCGACGTCTCGAGCACCTCCTGAACAAAATGAGGCGCCAAGAATTTTCGCTCCGTTTGCATGCGCGGGCGGAATTCGCGCATCGAAAGCGTGGCACAGCCATCCTGGCTGTGGGGCGAGTAGGCGTCTCGCCTGCTCGATTCTGACTGCAGGCTGGAAGCCCGCACGCCCCACAGGCCAAAGGCCTGTGCTACGTTCCTATCATACCAACTGGATTGCGCGAGATTCACCGAATAGTTGTCGCGATCTATATGTAACGCGCGGCGACTCGGGCTTTGCGGGATCACGCTGAGCGCGACCGCTTCTGGCCGGCTTAGTTTCGAGGCAGGCCTATCGAAGTAGATCTCGCTGGCTGCGCCAATGCCTTCGAGGTTGCGCCCGTACGGCGCGAGATTCAGATATGCTTCGAGGATCTGATTCTTTGAATAATGCCGTTCCAACTCAAGTGCCCGCATGATTTGCTCGAGCTTTCCGGAGATCGTTCGGGTGTGAAGGTGAAAGCGAAGGCGGGCCAGTTGCATCGTGATGGTCGACCCGCCTGTAGTCGCTCGATGAAGACGCAGGAGTTCCGCCGCGCCGCGGGCAAGTGCGAGCGGATTCACCCCCGGATGACGCGTGTAATATTTGTCTTCGTAGCGTAGCGTCGCATCAATCAGGTCCGGCGAAATCTCTTCTAGGGGCGTCCAAATCCGAAATTTTTGGTCGGCACTAAGTGTGACCCGGAGCAATTTGCCGTTGCGGTCACGCACCGACTGCGAAAACGAAACGCCATCGAGCAGTGGCGGTTTCGGTAGTAGCAGCCAAACAAACCACGCGGTCATCCCGAGCACGGCGAGGGATCTCACCGATCGAGACCGGATCACACGCAATACGTAGCGCGAACCACCAGCTTTTGAGAGCTCCCTCACTTCGCTCGGGATGACACGCGATTTCATTTCGGGTCTCTCCAAATGTTATTCGGTCACAGTAATTTTTCCGCCGACGCCGCGACCTTTGACATTTCGATCGTACATCGATTGAGCGAACACGGGTGGCACAATGAACTGGCCGCGGTTGCAGGATTTGATTTGGTAATCGATCTCGAGCGCGTTCGTCGGCGCGGTGACGAAGAATACCGCGCGGTCCTCGCGTACATCGACGTAATCGACGCCATTAATTGAAGACGACCCGGTGCGCGCCGAGGAATCGACAACTTCGAATCCGCCCGGCAAAAGATCGATGATTGCCACGTTGGTGATCGGTTCCTGCCGTAGACTGCGAACGTGCAGTCGCATGTGGATTTGCTCGCCCACGTGTGTACTGGTCACCGGTTCGTTATTTTTGCCGAGAATTTCTCGATAAATCTCCAAGCCATTCGTGAGCGACTCAGTTGGCGCGTGGCCGTCGAAACCTGCTTCAACGACTTGGAAAAACGCGCCAGGGCCGCTCAGCTTTCGACTGCTCGCGAAGCGCAATGCGCTCGCGTTACCCGAAAACTCCGAGCGCAAAAGCGGCTTCATTCCGCTCGTCAGTCGGGCCTCCTTTTTATCCGTGCGTACCTCGGTGATCGTTAGGTCCGGCGGGTTTTGCGCTATTGCATGCGAGTACGCCTTTAAAGCACGCACTGCATAGGCAGAGGAAAGCGTGTTGAAATCGCCATCCCCGATCGGTTTGAGAATGTGTTGGAATTGCTCGGCTGAGATTTTGCGTAGCCGCGCGGGGAACTCGCGAGCGATCACGGCGATGTATTGCGAATTCATGCCGAGCGGCTGGCAGAAATCGTCGCGCTCAATCGTGTCGCGATTATCCATCTTGTAGCTGTCGATCAAGCGTTCACCCTCAGCGTCTTTGTGAAGCAGATGCAGCGCACCGGCGAGATAAACGCCCGTGATATCTTTCTGCCACCGATCGTGCTCATTCTTTTCGAGCCAATCGCGGAGGATCAAAATGTAGTTTGTCGTGATAACACCTTCGCGCGTGAGAACGTAGATCCCGTAAGCGACCGTGCGCGCATCAGCGAAGTCTGTCGGATCGCGTGTGACCATTTTCTGCAAGTTGCGCAAGCCGCTCGCAAACATTTCCGGCGGCGGCACGAATCCCGCAGCTTTCGATTCACTTAAAAAATCCATCACATATGCAGAGACGAAGCTGATTGAATCGCCGGTCTCGGGCGCCCAGTAGCCGAAACCGCCCTGGTCATTTTGGCGGCGCGCCAGGACGCCAAACGTGCGTTCGAGTTGTTTGTTGATCTCGGCGCGGCTTAATCCGAAGTCGGCTTCATCAGCCAGCATCAATCGGCAGAACGCGCCGCTGGTAATTTGCTCGCTGCAGCCGAAGGGAAAATCTTTCAAGTACGCATCGAGGCCGTGTGCGAGACCGAGTGGCAGCGCTGAGACGGTCGCGTCGAGTTTGCGAAACTCCGGGTGCATCTCGCGAGTCAGGGGGATTTCGATCCTCTCTTTGAAACTGCCACTGCGGACGTCAGTCATGTACGGGACAGGCGGCCGCACGCTCAGCGTAGCGCGGCGCTTTGTTTGTAGCACAGCCATCCTGGCTGTGGGGCCGGCGGACATCTTGTCTGTCGAGTCAGCAGGCGAGACGCCTACTGGCCCCACAGGCTGGAAACCCGTGCTACCAGCGATACGCGCGATGAACGTGATTTCTCCGGAGCCGAGCTTGTCCGTCGCACGGAACTTGAAGATCGCTGTTTGCTCTCGGCCTTCAGCAATATGCAACGTCTGCGACGCGCCGCCTGCGATCGACAGTTGCTCATTAGTTTGCGCGCGCAGTTCGATCTCGGCGTTCGGTCCTGAGCCTTCCACGTTATTGGCGACCGTCACTCCGGTTTCGAATTCGTCTCCAGGCGCCGCGAGCACCGGCACGCTCGGTGTAATTACAAACGGCCCGCGAATCAGCGTCTCGCGCTCGCCCGAAGCCACCGCTTCGTCCGCGATCGCGACAGCCATGATCTTCAATGTGCCATCGAAATAATCAGGCACGTCATAAACGACTTCGCGCTTGGTGCTATCGGCGTCGACGATGCCCGACCAAAAGACGACTGGCTTTTCCGTGACCCGCTTGAAGGGGTTCAAACGTTGGATGTCGCCGCCACCGCCGAACGCCGACACAGATCGTAGCAGCGAGAATTCCGGAATGATGAGATCGACAATCTGCGCCGTGTCGACGCGCAGCATGCATTTGCGGAAGTAAAATCCGAGCGGATCCGGCGTTTTGTAATCGGTGACTTGAAGAATCCCTTCGTCGACTGCGAAAATGACGATCTTGCTGGGCCGATCTGTCTTGTAATTGATGTGCAACGGTTCACCCGGCTTCGCATTCGACGATGCATTGATTTCAACATTGAGCCGGCGCTTTTCCTTGTTCGCGGTGAATGGCACGACGCCGTAGCTCAGCGGGCTCACGAAAATTTCCTTCGAATCCAGTGCGCGGACGAACGCGACATTCACGTATCCACTGCCTTCGAAATCTTCTGGAACACGAATGTGCTGAACGCTGCTGGCCGAGTCCGCGTGGAACCATTGTTGCGTGTAAACGCGGTCGCGCTCGATAGTAATTAGTCCGCTACCAGCGTATGGAGCGGTGATGCTGACCGCGATTTCGTCGCCGCTGTTGTACTGAGCATGGTCAAGTTTGACTTGCAGCTCGGCATTCTTTTCAAGTGACCGCGAAACTGCGCCGCGGCCAATGACACAAAATTGTAGTTTGGTGAGACGCCGATCCTGATCGTCGCGCAACTCGAATACGTAATTGCCTGGCTCGTCGGTGGGAAGCGTGTAGTGCAGGCCGTTAGCCGAGACGGAAATCTTTTCCGACTTCGCGACGCGCTCTTTCAAAACCGACTCGTAAGCAAAGTTGCCGCTCTCCTGCTTGGTCAGAACTGAAACCTGTTCCTGCGCAATCACGTTCGCAGTCACGTTTGCCAGCGCGATGCGGTTGAGTTGCTGATCGACTGCGACAAGATCGACGACGCGCGGTCTATTCATCTCGATGTAACGCAAGTCGCCGTCGGGTTTGCAGCCGATCACATACGGCAAGGCTGAAACGAGCGCGTCCACTGTGCCCGTGACACTGCGGCCGCCTTCCGCCTCGAATCCTTCCGCAATCAAACGCATGGAGTAAGTCGCGTCGGCGAAACGCTCGAGCTGCAGATCGAATTCCGTTTGGCCGCCGGCGTCGGTTTTGTTCTCACCGAGCTCGATCGTCTGTTCATGCCGTTCCTTCTTGTCGTCGAACAGAGCATCGAAAAAGACGTAGTTTGGAAATTCCGAGAAAGAGAATGCGCTCGGCGCCAGCTCCAGGCGCGCGGTTACCTTGCGATCGGTTGCCGGCGTTCCATAAAGATTTGCGAGCACAACCGCGGCGCGCATCTCCTTCGGCTGGATCCAGCCACGCGGTGCATTTTGCGAAAGCCGCGTCTCGATTTTCATTCGATCCGGCAGGAATTCTTTCACGTTCGCCGTGGCCGAACCGAGCAACGTGGAGCGCTTGCTGTTCTTAACGAGGTAAACATTGAAGATGTAGAGGCCGGTCGGCGATTCATTGGCCGTTTGATAAGTCAGCTCGGTGAATCCGCTGTCGGGCAAATTAACTTTCCTGGTCTGAACCGGGTGATCTCGCGCGTCTACCACTTCGGTTTCAATCGGAAGCCCTCCGAGCTTGCCATTCCAATTGCGCTGCTTCACGACAATGCCGATGTGAACGTCGTCGCCGGGCCGGTAAACACCCCGCTCGGTGAACACGAATGCATCGAGGTTTTCCGGCAGAACACTGTCCGCGCCGTCGATGTCGAACCGCGAAAAGTTCAGTTGCCGATCTTCGCGATTGTACGGAATGAACGATACGTCGTCTCCGTTACGCGCTACGAATGCGACCGGCGTTTTCTCCCGCGTTGATTTCTCGACCGATCCGAACGTGCAATGGCCATTGGAGTCCGTCGTGGCGCTTTGGATAGCGATTCCGTTTTTGCCCAAAAG
Source organism: Candidatus Udaeobacter sp. (assembly GCA_049791915.1). GTDB lineage: Bacteria > Verrucomicrobiota > Verrucomicrobiia > Chthoniobacterales > UBA10450 > Udaeobacter. The sequence continues at coordinate 1,071 of JBARAJ010000130.1, read as the reverse complement.
ATCGACAACGACATTCGGTAGCGGTGTCCCTTCTTTGATTGACATCAGAAAAACGTCGTGGCTGCCGTCGGCGTTTCTCTTCGTCAGGATCCCGGTGTCGGTGACGAGGATGAAACGTGAGTCGCTGACCGCTTTGATCGCTTTTTTCTTCTCTGAATCCCAACCGCGCGCCGTCACAAAAAACAGACCGCGCTCGCTGCCGCCGTCCGCCGGTTTGCGCAGATGCTCGGAAAAGTCGAATGCCGAATAGTTTGCTTTCCATTTGTTCTCGACCGCGATGCCCTGTTGCTCGAGCGCGATGCGCGAAATGTTTTCCTCGTTGAAGACTTCGGAAACGTGAAATTGCGGATGCTCGAATCTTCCCTCGGTTTGGCTGACCAGATGATTGATCTGCGTCGTAGCGACACGCGCAATCTCATATTCGATTGCGCTGAGTCCGCGGGAGCGGATCGACAGCTTTCGTTCGCCATTGAGCGCAAGCAGACCGCCCTGGCCTTCGATCTGCACTTCGCGCGGCAACGCCGGAACGTTGACAACGGCGTTGTAATCTTCGCTTAACGGAAAATCGCCAAACGCGCGCACGCCCTTGTTTACGCGGACGTAAAGCTCGCCATCGCTTTCAACGCGCACTCGAAACGCGTGTTGTCGATCCAGCGGTTTCTCGGACTCCATCGGCGCGAATGCCACTGGACGTGCAGCGTCGAGAACGTCATCGGGAACATCGGTCGCACTTTTCCAAAGCTCGGTTTCTTTTACCTGCGATCCCACCGAATCATCATCAGAATCAGTTTCTTCGTTCGAAGCAGTGGACTCATCGGAAGTCTCGTCGACGTCTCCTTCGGTTTCGACTTCGGCGGCTTTTTCGGCGTCGGAAGGTTTGCGTTTGGGGAGCAATCGGATCTGGAGAGCTTTCGACAAATCGCGTGTGCTGATGTCGGCGGTAGTAGTCAGCACAATCAATTGCTCGGGCTCACCGTTTTTGTTGCGCGCGACGGTGGTTTGAATGGAATCGATCTGAAACATCGAGGCGACCGACGGGATCCGGAGTTTCTGCTCGATTGCGTCCCGCGT
>JBARAJ010000129.1:0-8446 GCA_049791915.1 Candidatus Udaeobacter sp. | reverse complement strand
GGGATCGTTCCATATTGGAGCTCGCATCTCGATGGCGCGAAGTCGGAATTAATTGTGCATTCAGATCATGGAGCGCAATACGATCCGGAAGCAATCCGAGAAGTTGGACGAATTCTCAAAGAGAATCTGACCGCCTCTCGGTAACAACGCATGAAGCAAATTCTTTTCCGGTTCTTCGTTTTGTTTGTGATCTCAAGCCAAGTCGCGTGGAGCGCGGAAACGCCCGCTTTGATTGATCGGCCCGCGGCCGGTGCCGGGCCAACTCAAGTCTCCGTTGGAATCTGGATTGTGGACATCACTAACATCGACAGCGCCCAACAAAACTTTACCGCCGACCTCGCTGTCGTTTTTCGCTGGAAGGACGCTCGACTTGCGCACACGGGAACAGGTGTGGCGTACTACGCGCTCGAGCAAATCTGGACTCCGCGAGTAGGTATCGCGAATGAAACGAGTTCAGTTGTTCGCAAGTTCCCGGAGTCGGCCGAGGTGGAGCCTGATGGAACTGTTCTCTATCGGCAGCGTTATGTCGGAGCATTCACCCAACCTTTGCGGTTGAGATCGTTTCCGTTCGACCGGCAGGCCTTTCACATTCAGTTGGTTGCGATCCGATATCGGCCTGACGAAGTAATGTTTGTCCCAGATCAAAATTGGATAAACAACGGCCTCAAACAAGGGGCTGGAATCGCGCCATCTATTACACTGCCAGACTGGACAATTGAAAAGTGGGAGACCAAGCCCGTGACATACGCGCTGGCGCCGGGCTTCGAGTACTCTGGTTATGCTTTCGAATTCACCGCCGCACGCAACGTTCAACACTATATCTTAAAAGTAATTCTTCCGCTCATTTTGATAGTTATGATGTCGTGGGCGGGCTTCTGGATCGATACCGTCCATTCCGCCTCGCAAATCAGCGTCGCGGTTACGTCGATGCTAACACTGATCGCTTATCGCTTCGCCGTGGATACGCAATTGCCACGGCTCCCATACATGACCCGTCTCGACGTTTTCTTTCTGATTAGCACGCTGCTCGTTTTCTTTTCGTTGATCGAAGTTTTGATCACGACAATCATGGATAACAATCACCGAAAAAAGCAGGCGCAGACGATTGATCGTTACTGCAGAATCATTTTTCCCGCAGTTTTTCTTTCAGCTTCGATAGTCATTTTCATGCCCGGGCGCGCCTAATGGGCGTGAACCATTTCAGTGCGGCGAGACATGCTCAAGTGTGGCTGCGAAGCCGCCGACGAAGATTCTCCCAAATTTTCGCTGTTCCACCCCTGGCGGAATGTAAACGCACTGGGAAGTAAATGTGCGATTACTGCACTGTAGTTGCAACGCCATTGCAGTGGTGATGAGCGACATAGAAGGGTCCGAGCCGGACTGGCGTTTAGCTGCGAGGGTAGCAGTGACGCAATATGGGCAATGACCAGTTTCAAATCAGGAAAAGGTTTTGCAGCTTTCTGAGCTGTTCTCTGGGATCCCTGGCTCGAGATAAATTGCAGGATGCAACCGCGATTCAGCGACGTTGATTTGTCGCCGCGCCCAGGCACGTTGGTAAAGATTATTGGCAGGTAGAGCGGCACCGCAAAAATCATTTCTGCGCCTCTCCTTTTTCGAAAAATCCTGGAATAAAAAAACGTCCACCTGGTTGTACATGGATGAATGCAACCGTTCATGACCTTGTATCGCCGAGGGAACAGTGAAGAGTTGACCGACCGAATGAGCGACAGGCTTCAAAGTCATCGCTGCGTGCCGCACAAAGGCAACATACGGCGGCGTTCATGCACGATCCGATCTCACTGGCTACGAACCTTCCAAGATTTGAAGCGAGTCAAAATGAACCTTTGTTGCCATGGCAGATGCAGCGTCTAGCCCGAGGCAATGGAATAAAAAGCACTATGGCCGCAACCCTCGAAGCCGAGTATGTTTTTTACACTAAAGATCTCGAGTCGAGGGACAAAGCTGTGAAATTTGCCGTACTTCAGAGGCACGAAGAACAGGGGGCCGCTCCGGAACACGAATTAGCGTCTTTTGAAGAGATGATGTTGCCCCACCTCGATGCCGCGCACAATTTGGCCAGATGGCTGATGCGCAATGAACAGGATGCGCAGGATGTGGTCCAGGAAGCGTATCTGCGTGCGTTCAAATCATTCAGTGGGTTCCATGGCTCCAATGGACGGGGATGGCTGCTGACTATTGTTAGAAATACCTCCTACACCCTGCTCAAAAAGAATCGGGCGGCCGATCTTACGACACCTTTTGACGAGGAGATTCATGCGGGCAGCCGCGAATCCGTCAGCCCGGCGGCAATTTTGGTGCATGCTGAAGACGCCGAATTAATGAATAGCGCAATGAATGACTTGCCCGCGGAGTTTCGGGAGATTCTGACGCTGCGCCATCAGGAAGAGTTATCTTACCAGGAAATTGGTGAGATTCTCAAAATCCCAGTGGGCACGGTTATGTCGCGACTGGCTCGCGCCCGGGCGAAGCTGAGGGAATATTTAGCCAGTCGAATGAGTCAGGAGAAATAAGGTGAACTGCGAAGAAATCAAAAATTTGATGGATGCTTATCTGGATGGCGAACTAGATCCCATAACCAGCCAGAAAGTCGAACAGCACTTGCGGGACTGCCCGAAGTGTGAGCAAGCGTATGAAGTGGAAACCGCGATGGCTCACGCGATTAGCCGGGCCGCACCTTATTACAAAGCGCCGCCAGAGCTGCGTGAGCGGATCCAGGTTTCATTGCGAGAGGCCATCGGCGTGACGATCAGCCGCGGCGCTGCAGCAGAGGATCCGCTGCCGGTCAGACGTCCCGAGGCAGTGCGGCGGAGCGTTTTCTTTGACATGCCGTGGAACTGGTTGGCGCTGGCCGCAGCTATCGCACTTGCGGCGATTATTGCTTCCAGTTTCTTGCCCAAACTAAGGCAACCGGGCGCTGATCAGTTTCTCGCGACACAACTTATAGCTAGTCACGTCCGTTCACTTATGGCCGATCATCTGACCGATGTGGCTTCTTCTGATCAGCACACCGTTAAACCGTGGCTCGATGTAAAGCTCGATTTTGCAGCTCCCGTAGTGGATCTTTCCGGTGATGGTTTTCCCTTGATTGGCGGACGCCTTGATTACCTCGATAACCACTCGGCAGCAGCTCTGGTTTATCAAAGGCGCAAGCATTTTATTAACCTGTTTATCTGGCCGACGACACCCGTGGATGGCAAAGAGCAAAAGATTGTGGAACGCGAGGGCTATCACCTGGTCCATTGGATTGACGGCGACTTCACTTACTGGGCGGTATCCGACGTCAGTGTTGGCGACTTGCAGAATTTCCAGCGAAGTTTCGGAAAGCAAATTGCGGCTCACTGACGGCAGTCAGTAATTTCGCCGCCGCAGAATACATTGCGGTGCTTTCTAAGGAGCACCACCGGACCGGAAAGTATAATGTTCGACTTTCTGCCAAGCTCCATTCTTAACGCGGCCGGAATATAGCTCGCACCAAAACGGTATGGATAAGTGTAATAGAAAGGAAAAATGAAAACCTTTATTGTTTATGATTTAGACTCGAAAATGCCCGTTGCCGTAGGCGAACAAGTAAGCGCAGAAACTGCGCGATATTGCGCAAGCGAGATAACTGGAACTTTCCACGCAAATCTTTTGGCAGAAGAAATCGATTTAGAAAAAAAGTTACGCTGTTATACCCGGATCGGCAGACTTTTTTTGAAAAACTGGCGCTGAGTTTGCCGCCACAGCCCGCGATCAAAATCGGACCCGCGCCAATGCCCAGTGGAGGACACAGACAAGGATTGCGGATTGTGTGGAAGGCGGTGCAGGCGCAGCGGCTGAGCGCGGCGCAACGAAGCATGGGGTCCGGCAGATGATCACAGAAAGATCAAAGCTCGATAAGGTTCGCAGGAGTTCCTGCAATATCGCACGCCGCGGCCTTAAATTTCCTTTGTAGTGGCTAGCACGTTACGGCTGGGTGCGCGGTAATAAGCCTGTCCCCCGGTCGCTATTCAACGACGTATGACATGTCGGTTGGGTGGTCCCGCTTTCTAGGGAGACGTTTTGCAGCGGGAATATCTGCTCAGGAAAACAGTATGAATAATTGAAAGCACATCATCAAACACACATGAAAACAGACAATAGATTGAGCCGCAGGGTATCAGCGAGTGGTGTTCAAGATCACAAGCAGCCTCAATGGTGGCTAGCTCCGCTTTTGCCATTTTTGACATACATAAACATGCGCACGCTGGCCTTACTAATGTTCGTCAGTTTCGCCGTTCTAAATACTACTCATGGGAACGACGGTGAAACGAAGCAGCAAGTCACCGGGAATATTGAAACTCAGCTAATCTCCAATCGGCAACATGACCTCGCGCAGGCTGCTACACCGCCGACTAACTGCACCACCTCGGCACCATCACTCCTATGGCAGTTCCTGAGCAAAATCAAAAATGGCTTCGCCCAAGCATTAAACGATCCTGCGTTGATCGAATATGCAAAGGAGCAGGGAGTAGATACCTCTGGCTTACCGGCAGCCCCATCCCAAGCCCCCGCCCATCAATCAAGGATGTCCTCGTCGTCTCCCGCGACCGACTAACACTAAACCACCAACATATGAAAACACGACTACACTCATCTCTATTGAAAACAGTTCTTCTGCTCGTATCACTTGCCTCGTCCATCGGAAGCTTGGCGACTTCCCAAGCTGGAACTAGTGATGCATTCTTTGTCGGCGCTGCGCATATCGGCGCGCCGCATCATCGTCAGGGTTCAGCCCAAGGTTATCTATTGGTCTACTCGGCAACCGACCCATTCAATGACGGTGACCTGGTATTTAACGCCCACAGCTCCTACTCCGTATACACACCTGACGGAAAGTTATTCAAGAACGTGGAGAATCATATCTCGCGGAGCGACGAAATTCCCGAACTCGTGAATTTACCGGTTGGCTCATACATCGTTGGAGCTAGATCAGAAAACAATGGGTACGTCCGGCTTCGCGTGGTGATCAAGCCAGGTCAGCGGACTATTCTGCCCTTAGACGAATAGGTTCAACACCCTTGCGAATTTGCAGGCTGTAAACATTTTTGGGAATAAAAGTGCGCCCAATGGGTAAGGAAAGGCATGAGGCAATCTGCCTTAACAACAAAAACAAAATAAAACCCATATTGTTATGCAACCTGAAAACCATCGAGGCAACAACAACGACGCAAAAGAAACAGAATCACCCGAGTTAGCTACCTCCCTTTCAGCGCCCAAGCGCCTCGGCAGGCGGTCTTTTCTACGAAATCTCGGGCTGGGCGCGACCATTCTCGTGCCAGGCGCCGCTTTACTGAGCGGTTCCAGCAAGGCATTGGCAGGTAATGGAAGGCAAAGACTCACGCGAGGTGATGTGGCGGTCCTTCAGCTCCTCGCCGCTGCCGAGCTTATCGAGGCCGATCTTTGGCAACAATACAACGAGCTTGGAGGAGTCGACGCACCAGATTCAGGGTACAAGGCAGGACTCGTGATTCTGGATGGGGACCAGCCCCAGTATATTGCCGACAACACCGATGATGAACTGAGTCACGCAGCTTTCCTGAATGCGTATTTAGCATCCAAAGGCGAGCAGCAGGTTGACCTGAGGCAGTTCGCCAACTTGCCACCCAGCCAAGTGTCGTTCGTCCCGCAAACTGGACGGCTTACGAACCTTAAGCAGCTCACGGTGGACACCAGCTGGTGGACCCGCTACCGCAGCACTACCAACCCTGATTTCGGCGCGACCTTCCCGAACGCTGTCCCCAGTTTGGACATTGGGCTGCATACCGCAATCCCGAGAAATGACAACGAGCTCGGCGACCCAAATAACCCCAGTGATCACGTCAAGGCGATCGCCTTCACGGCCGGATTTCACTTTGGTTATATTGAACAAGGTGGCACGAGCCTTTACGCGACGCTGGCTCAGAAAGTAACGAGTCTCGAAGTTCTACGCATCCTCCTTAGTATCGGCGGATCGGAGATCATGCATTTCCAGACCTGGCAGGACAAGGCAGGCAATGCCACTCCATTGACTGACTTCGATCCTGTGAACAATTCAACGGTTACATTTGTGGACCTTACTACAGGTCAGCCTGAGACGTTGCAAGCCAACCTGATCATGCCCGAACCGTGCGAATTCATCAGTCCGAACCTGCCGGCCTGTTCAATCATTCGTCCGACCGGTCCCGGACAGTTAGACGCCACCGGCGTTATAAACAGCTTCATTGCCGACGGGCTTTTCAGGGGACAACCGCCTCAGTTCTTGCAGCTAATTACTTCTCTGGCCAGCCAGGCGGACACGGCCGACAGAGAACACCGCGACTGATGGAACTTCGCGGTCCGGCACGCCGTGCTCCAGGCAGACGCCTGAGCACGGCGTTTTCGCAAAGACAAGCGTCGAAAATTAGCAACTGGAAAGCAAGAACTGCGGGAGATTACCGCGTCGGTCGCCCTCTGATCCTAAAGATTTCGGGAATAAAGTCGCGCGAAATCAGTAAGCACAGGTGAAAGACAATTTATCAACGTAACACTAAACCTTAGAAACAAACATATGTCCGATTACATTTCTCACGATCACGAACACGACGGAATCGATCGCCGCGGTTTCCTAAAATGCATGGCATGGGCCGGCACGGGAGTACTCTGGACCATAAGCGGCGGTGTCCTTGTCTCAAAGACCCTCGCCGAAGTTGCAAAGACTGGATCGTCTTTACCTACGGCTACTGATCTCAGCTTTCTGCAGATCAGCGATAGCCACATCGGGTTTAACAAAGCGGCGAACAAGGATGTTACCGAGACATTCAAAATTGCTCTCGATCGCATCAACGCGATGCCTACTCCGCCGTCTTTCCTTATTCACACCGGAGATATCTCACAATTATCGAAGCCGGAAGAGTTCGACACGTTCGACCAGATCCTCAAGAGCTGCCGGACTAAAGACGTCTTTTATGTGCCTGGGGAGCACGATGTGATCAATGATGGAGGAAAGATGTACCGTGAGCGGTACCTGAAGAACGTCCAAGGCAAAGGCTCAGGTTGGTACAGCTTTAACAAGAACGGCGTTCACTTCATTGGGTTAGTTAACGTGCTGGATCTCCAGGCCGGCGGTTTGGGCCAACTCGGCGACGATCAACTCGAATGGCTTGAAGACGACGTAAAAGGCCTCGGTGCCGACACTCCAATTGTAGTGTTCGCGCACATCCCGCTCTGGAGTGTCTATCCAAAATGGGGCTGGGGAACCAGCGATAGCGAACGCGCCTTGGGATACCTGAAGCGCTTCGGTTCGGTGACAGTTCTAAACGGACACATCCACCAGGTCCTGCAAAAGGTCGAAGGCAATGTCACTTTTCACACCGCGATGTCTACCGCTTTCCCGCAGGCCGCACCCGGAGATGGGCCGTCGCCCGGCCCGTTGAATGTGCCGGCGGAAAAGCTGCGCAGCATGCTCGGCCTGACAAGCGTTCAATACAAACAAGGCAAAACGGCGCTGGCCGTCGTCGACTCAACCCTTAGCTAGATTCATTCAAACTATAAACACTCAAACCTATGAATACGATCATTAGCAAAATTACGATTGCAGCACTTTTGTCCGGTTTTTCTCTCTTCGCCGTAGCTGGCGAGATAAAGGATGCCAACACAGGTAACGCCAAGGAAAACAAAATCGAGATCAAAGACTTCGCTTTTAATCCGCAGAATATCACGGTCAAGTCCGGTCAGAAGATAACCTGGATCAATCGGGACGAGGAACCGCACACCGTCGTAAGCGTGGGGAAGAAATTTCAGAGATCACCTGGGCTCGATACCGATCAAGAATTCTCGATCATCGCCGGTGCGCCAGGCACCTATGAATACTTTTGCTCGGTTCACCCGAAGATGACTGGAACGATTGTAGTCCAGAAGTAAGGCACGATTGAGCCTCTTTATCGGATCGCTGTAGCATCGGTCGATGAATGTTATGAAAATGTTTCTAACAGCTTCGGTGAATCCTTTTGATGTTAAGGCCGCGCTCCTCGCGGGACACGCTCAGCATCCGGTCATCATTCATTTTCCAATCGCGCTCTTTATCGCGAGCGTTGTCTTCGAGGTACTGGCGGCGTGGCGTAAGCAACCGGTTCTCGCAGCGGTGGCCTATTACAATCTGCTGGGAGCCGCGTTGACCATCCCGTTTGCAATCGCAACTGGTTTGGGAGCCTGGCACTGGCAACTGGAGGGCGCAGCAATAAAAGGTAACTTACGGCTGCATCTGATTTGTGCGCTAACTTCCGCATTTCTTATCTTGTTTCTCACCTGGATGCGGTCGCGTCTGCGTGCCAAGGGCGTTTCGCCGAGTGCATCTTATTTTGCAGTGACGGCACTGGGCTTAATGATGATCACCCTGACAGGGCACCTCGGTGGAATCCTCAGCGGGGTGGAAACGCCGTGACGTCAA
>JBARAJ010000128.1:0-1518 GCA_049791915.1 Candidatus Udaeobacter sp. | reverse complement strand
CAACCGGCCCGTTCGCGGAGCCAATTAAAACATTGTTGTTCAAATACCAGATCGCCGTCTGCCGCGCGCCAGAATTGTAGAGGAGATAATCTGAATGGCCGTCGTCGTTAAAATCATACGGCTCAGCGATGAGATCATTAGCGTTCGGAACCTCGATCACTTCTTGCAATCCCGTCCGCGTCTCGTGCGTCGCGGCAGTGGGTTGTAATAAAGCGGGCGAGATGGTGCTTTGCTCGGTTACGTTGTTAGCTGAGGCTAGCGCGGCAAGCCCCAGTGCCACGCCGCCAAAAACAATTAGACGAATAATTTGTTTTTTCATCAGTTATCTTAAAATCGCTACGCAAGCGATAAACGGTCGTATACAAAATGCGGCCTTCGTGGACTGAATAGCGCAACGAAAAGCGAACTCACCACTCTTTGAAATCGCCCGCGTGCTCGTGCGTTTCGATCACGTTGCCCTCTTCATCGTAAACGCGAATCACAGCATGGTGTGAGCGGCTGTAAAACTTTGGGCAGCCTTTGGTCGGACACCAGGTTGATATAGTGGACTATCAAGAATACGTTTTGCATCTGACTGCCCGTTCTAACTCACGATGGCAAATCGACCTTTCTGCTCCAATTACGCTAAAGCTCCTTCCGCCCATTGCTTCCGGTTCGCCCCCGCAGCCGTTGCCTGCGTTAGCTGGGCCGCCGGTAGTAAAATCGAGTCACTAATTTCCCGATGCGCTACAAGCTTCTGTGTCTCGTTCTGCTGCTGGAAATGCTCGTAGTCTCCGCGCCGATACTACGTGCTACCGACCTGAGAGGAGGTGTCATCGGTCGTGCGGGCCCCCGTGCCGGCGTCGGAGTCGCGCTTTTGGAGGTGAAGCCGAATAAGGCGTTGCGGCGTGTTCGCGAGACAGTGACAGCCCCCGACGGGAAGTATTACTTTAACAACGTTCATCCCGGCCAATACGTTGTGCGAATTGATGGAATCAATTACCCGCTGGAAGTGGGCGAAACGCACATGCAAGACATTCCGGTTATTGCACCACCGCGTCATTGAACTAACCACCCCATCACCCACAATCGCCCCGCAAGGTGAACGCCATCGACCTTGTCTGTTAGTAAGCTCAGGCCCTACATAAAAACTAGGCGCAGCCTGACTTGACCAGATAGGGGCAATTCTGCGCATAAACGGGGCACGTCAAACGGATCTGAATCAGGCGGTGGATTTTTCCCCGCTGCGTTCTTCGCCTCCTCCAGACCTGCAGTCCCAATAATCAACTGAGCGGGGGAAAAGAGAGGAAGACCATGAATCCACTGATTCATCTAAAACAAACAACTTCAGCATTTCTCGTCGCGTCCGGGCTTGCCTGTTTTGCGCTTTCACCGATCGCGCAAGCGGTCAGTCCGGCTCCAGATGGCGGTTATCCGGGAGGCAACACCGCAGAAGGGCAAAACGCGCTTTTAAGTCTCACCACCGGCGGTTTCAATACGGCGGTTGGTTTCTTTTCGCTTCACAGCGACACCACTGGC
>JBARAJ010000127.1:0-12871 GCA_049791915.1 Candidatus Udaeobacter sp. | reverse complement strand
TGGGAGAAACTGCGAAGGGTTCAATTGCAAACAACCATCAATCAAAAACAAGGAATTAAATTATGAAAATCTTCAGACTGTTCGTTGCATTCACACTCGTCTGCTTCGCGCTTTCACCGAGTGTGCAGGCCGTCGTGCCGCCGCCGGACGGCGGCTATCCCAACTTCACCACGGCGGAAGGACAAAACGCGCTTCACGATCTTACCACCGGTGCTGGCAACACCGCACTTGGTGCGTACTCGCTGTTTAGTACCACTACTGCCAACTTCAATACTGCCGTTGGGGTCGGGGCGCTAGATCTCAACACCGGAGATGAAAATACGGCCGTTGGCGTTGCAGCGCTTTTACTCAACACCGGCACACAAAACACGGCCCTTGGAGTAGACGCGCTTGGCTTAAACACTAGCGGTGGATTCAACGCGGCTGTCGGTGCCTTTGCCCTCTATAACAATACCGCCTCGGGCAACACAGCTGTCGGTGATCAAGCGCTCTTTAGCAATACCACCGGTGTCGCCAACACGGCCATCGGTGATCAAGCGCTCTTTACCAATACCACCGCCAACGGCAACACAGCCATCGGTACTGGTGCGCTTTCGACCAACACCACCGGAGCTGACAACACGGCAATCGGTGATGTTGCGCTCGTTGAGAACACAACCGGCGTCAGCAACACAGCCGTTGGTACGGCAGCTCTGGCCAGCAATACAACCGCCCAAAACAACACGGCCACTGGTTATCAAGCGCTCTTTAGCAATACGACTGGCATCACCAACACGGCCACAGGTGTTCAAGCGCTCCAGGCCAACACCATCGGCGAGGCCAACACAGCCATCGGCTTTAGCGCGCTTTTCGGCAACACCACCGGAACTCACAACACGGCCATCGGTGATGTTGCGCTTGATTTCAACAGCACCGGCGATTTTAACACGGCGTTGGGGTTTAATGCAGGCAGCAACGTCGAAACGGCTTCTAACGTCATCTGTATTGGTGTCATTGGCGCCGATGTCAGCAACAGCTGCTTTATCGGCAGCATTTTTGGGCAGCCGGTTAACATCAACACCGGCAGCACAGTGTTTGTCGACGGCAATGGAAAGTTGGGCACTGTGCTCTCGGCGCAGCGCTTCAAGCACGACATTCAACCAATGGACCAAGCGAGCGAGGTAATTCTGGCGCTTAAGCCAGTGACCTTCCACTACAAGAACGACGCTAAAAACACGCCGTGCTTTGGTTTAATCGCCGAGGAAGTAGCCGAGGTAAACCCAGACCTGATTGTGCGCGACAAGAACGGCGAAGTCTTGAGCGTGCGCTACGAGCAGATCAACGCGATGCTGCTCAATGAGTTCCTCAAGGAGCATCGGAGAGTCGAGGAACAAGGTGCGACAATCGCGCAGCTAAAGCAGGACTTTCAGTCCCGTCTGTCGGCACAGCAAAAGCAAATTGAGCGGCTTACTGCGGGCCTACAGAACGTGAGCGCACAGCTTGAAGCGAACAAACCTGCTCCGCGAGTGGTCAACAATCCTTAAGCAGCAGCATTTCGCAATCAGCCGTCACGCTTCACCGCGTGGCGGCTTTTTGCTTTGCTTGCTCACGGCTCTTTGAACTCGCCCGCGGGCTTGTGCGTTTCGATCACGATGCCCCCTCATCGAGCGTAATGAGAGCGGTCAATGGTGGGTGCCACAAGCCGTCGCGGTGCTGTGACAGAGAAACGGTCTGCGCTTAGCCGTTGATCGCTGGTGTTAGCTCTCAATCGCCGCCAGCGGGGCGTCGGTCTTGCCGCGAATCGCGACGAGCCCGCCACCGATGACCAACGCCATGCCCAGAACGACGAACAACGTCGGCGACCGATGCCAAATGGCCCAGTCGATCAACGCCGTGAAGACAATCGTGGTATAGATGAACGGACCGAGCTTGACCGACGACGCGTAGCGGTACGCGAGCACGATGAAGACCTGCGAAAAGAGCTGCGCAACTCCGACACCCATCAGGTAGATCCAGGTCCGTGGCTCGAGCGGGCGCCATTCGACTAGTGCGAGTGGGAGCACCATCACGGTGGAAAAAAGGAAGTAGTAGAACAGAATTCGAACCATCGGCTCCGTCGCGCCAAGCCAACGAACGGACATCAGGGCGACGGCGAGCAACAGCGCACCGGCCAGCGCCAACGGGGTGCCGATATTGAAGTGATGGTGTTGGGGCTGAAGCACGAGGATCACACCCACAAATCCGATCGCGGCACCGGCCCACGTCGCCATCGATGCTTTCTGACGAGACACTAACCAGGCGATCCCTGGCATCCACAACGGAGCGCTGAAGGTCAGCAGGACCGCGTTGGTCAGCGGCATCATCGTGATTGCCACAAACAGCGCGTACCAGCAGGCGGTTCCGGTTGCGGCACGCAAGACATGCAGGCCGATCTTGTCGGTTCGCAGCGATGCCGGGCCGCCGCGGATTACCACCGGAGTGATGACCACGAAGCAGATCAGGTTCTGGAACAGCACGACTACCGCCGTCGACGTGAGTTGACCTGCAGCTTTGCCCAGAGCGCCCACCAGCGCGACGCAGAAGAACGACAGTGTGCTGAGGACGGCACCTACGGCCAAGTTCTCGGGTTTGTGGCCGGTGCCGGTAGTGGACATCTGCGCCCCTCTCGCGTCTACCGGCTCGCGGCGCCGCGGCGATCCTTGCGCGGACGGCCTTCATAAACGTGTGAGCTAGTCATCATGCCCAGGCAGCGGGTTGGCTTGGAGCGGCTACGGGTTAGGCGTTGGGCTCTGGTAGCTCTCCGCAGCGCGCTGCCACTCTTCTTTCGCCTTTACTAGTGCCGCCTCGGGCGATTCTGCCATCTCTTCTCAGCCCTCTCCCCAAATAATGCGCGGGTTACCTTGTTCATCTTTCCCTGCCGCCCTGTTGATCGCGGGCTTTTCCGTCATCCTCCAGGTTTTGCCGCTGATCGTGTCTAGCCGATCAATCTCCTTAACAGTTTTACCATTCACCGCCGAGGTGTCCTCGACGCTGTAAAGTTGGTATCGCGTCTGCGCCAGATGCAGCAACACGGCGCACTTGATTGCTGTCGCACAGGCGATGATAGTGACGACTATTATCTTCATCCGCGCCGAGAATTGTGCCGAATCATTCGGCATTTAGAAAGCGGAATCCTTTCGATCTTAATAGCCGCCCGTTCAGATCACTTTGTCATTGCCGTATGGAGAGCAAAGGCGGCAGAGTTCGCCCGGCGTGAAGTATTGGCTAATGACGGTAATCTTGGCAGCGCTTTCAGCGGCACTCGCACTCGCTGATGACTTTAGAACGATTCGCGGCAAAGAATATAAAGACGCCACTGTAAGCCGTATTGAACCTGACGGCGTTGTGCTGAGAACAAAATCTGGAATCGTGAAACTGTACTTCATCGAATTACCCAAAGAGGTTCAGGAACGCTTTCGTTATGATCCCGCCAAAACCACTGCCGCCGCGAGTCCGTACCACACCCCGCTGACCGTAGCGGAGCCGTCAACACTGCCCGCAGCCATAGAGAAACTACAAAAACGAGGTTTGCTGCGCCTAGATTGCAGCGAGCCAGATGCTAAAGCGTGGATCGCTCCCGCGGCGTGGAAAAGATACGACGCAGTGGAGAAGGAGGACGTAACGAAGACTTTGGCAGCCTATTGTCATCCACAGTCTCCGTCGATTGCGATTCTCGACAAGCAATCGGGTCGGAAGCTTGCGAGCTACGGTCCTGTTCTGGGATTCAAGCCCTAACTAAACGGTTATGAATTCCGATCCCACCGGTTGGAGTTTGGGCTGGGTCTCAGCGGTTGATTCCAAACGAACAAGCAATCTTTGTTGCTCACGCGCATCACGGCGACGGAAAACGCTTTATTGTGCATGCCGATGAAACACTGACTTCGTTTTGGAACTGGAATACCCGCTTATCCAGACGCGGCGCAATGTAGGACGCAGTCCTATATTTTCTGCTGACGGAGTGTCGGAATTTTTGGCAGTATTGCACCCGCGCTAAGTCTGTTAGGTCGTCTCCCCAAGAGATCCACCTAGCCCCCTTCCCGCAGGGTTAACCGTCGGCGAAAGGCTCGTTCACACAATGAAATTAACAACACATGAAAATAATTAGCAGCACTATTTACCTGACGTTCGCCCTGTTGGCGTTCGCCTGCTGCGCGTTTTTACCGACAGCGCAGGCAGTTGTCCCGCCACCAGACGGGGGCTATCCCAACTTCACTACTGCAGAAGGGACCAAAGCCCTTTTTAGCCTCACCAGCGGCTCTGCGAACACAGCAGTTGGTTGCTTTTCGCTCTTTAGCAACACAGAGGGCAGCTTCAACACGGCCACCGGCGCGGGAGCGCTAATTTTCAACACAGGAGACGAAAACACGGCATTTGGCACGGCGTCGCTCTTATTCAACACCATCGGCTCCAACAACACAGCCATTGGCACAGTCGCCCTTTTAAACAACACCACCGGCAGCGAAAACACGGCCACCGGTGTTGAGGCGCTCAAAGACGACACCACGGGTGTCGATAATACCGCTACTGGTTTTCGAGGGCTAATGAGCAACACCAGTGTTGATAACACTGCAAACGGCGCTAATGCGCTCCAAAACAACACGACCGGCAGCAACAACACGGCCATCGGATCTCAGGCGCTTTCCTTTAACACAGAAGGTAGTGGCAATACGGCGACAGGTGGTTCTACGCTCTTTAGCAATACCACCGGTGACTTCAACACAGCCAGCGGTGACGAAGCGCTCTTCACCAACACGACAGGCACCCAAAACACGGCCACGGGAGCAGCAGCACTTACGAGCAACACGAGCGGGTTCGGCAATACGGCCACTGGATTTCAAGCGCTCTTGAATAACTCGACAGGGAACTTAACACGGCCACCGGTATTTTTGCGCTTCAGAGCAACACCACCGGCGACATCAACGTCGCCACCGGTCAACAGGCGCTCAATCACAATACGACGGGCGACGAGAACGTTGCGGTGGGCGCTAGCGCACTTTTTAACAACATAGCCGGCACCGACAACATAGCTATTGGTTTCGGCGCACTCCTCAACAACACCGGCAGCGGTAACGTCGCATTGGGAACCCTCGCCGGTGCTAATCTCACTACAGGCAACAGCAATATCGTTATCGGCAATCTTCTCGGTGGTGTTGCTGGCGAAGCCAATACCATGCGCATCGGTCTGAGCCAGTTTAGGACCTTTATCTCCGGTATTCGCGGGGTGACAACCGGGAACGCCAACGCTATACCCGTCATGATCGACTCGGATGGCCAACTCGGCACGGTGAGCTCGTCGCGCCGGTTCAAACACGAGATCAAACCGATGGACACCGCCAGCCAAGCCATCCTGTCGCTCAAGCCTGTGACGTTTAACTACAAGAGCGACAACAGCAATACGCCGCAATTTCGTCTAATCGCCGAGGAAGTTGCTCAAGTAAACCCAGACCTAGTGGTGCGCGACGACAATGGCGAGATCTACACCGTCCGCTACGACGCTGTGAACGCGATGTTGCTCAACGAGTTTCTGAAAGAGCATAAAGCGTTTGTGGAAGAGCGCCAGACGGCTCAAGAACTGAAGAAGCAGGTTGCAGAACTCACTGCGGGCCTGCAGAAAGTCACCGCAGAGTTGCAACTGACGAAGCGCGCACCACAAACCGTTTCGAACGACCAGTAAAGCAGCGTTGCAGTGAACCAGTGGGAAATAATCGCCGATAATCTAGCAAAGTCGGTTGGAGGTGGGGCTGCTTTTCAGCCGTTGATTCCAACGGGCGAAAACAGCGAATACCAGCCAACTCCCGTAGTTGCTAGGTGGCGCGTATCCTACCTTTACCTTTTAACCACCCACGCAGAGAAAATGTAATTCGATACGCACAAAATATTTTCTTCTTTCTCTACACGCTCCAGCTCTGCACGCAGCCGCTCGAATTCCGGCTCACTACAAATGCCTTTCTCAATCATAGCCTTCTCCATCGCTTCTACCGATAAGCGATAGCATCGTCTTAAATCGTTTTGATTCACCTCAACCATACAGTCAATCAACACGTTGGATGAGCTATAACCAAGCTTTTGAAACAACGACCATAGCTTTGGCCCTAGAAATGCGTCAGGGAAAAGCCTGCGGAACAGGTCTGGAAGGCGCTCATATGCCCAACTGCCCGGATAACAGCGTTGAAATGAAAAATCCGGCTCTTGGACCGCTACCGCCCCGCCGTACTTACACACGCGCAGCATCTCTTTAAGAACTGCTTCTGGCTCGGCTAGATGCATCAGCAAATAACGTGCGAAAACAAAATCGAAACTGTTGTCAGCAAATTCCAAGGCGGACACATCTCCTTGCTCAAAAGAAACATCGTCCTGCTCACCGGAGGATAATTTCTTCGCCGTCTCGACCAAATCTGGGTTTAGCTCTAGGCCCACGATTTCGTTGGGCTTATCTAACGTTCGAGCAAGTTGGCGAGTCGTTTCACCCATTCCACAACCTAAGTCCAGACCTCTAGCGCCGGATGGAAGTTGAAGGACGCTCAATAACCTGTCGGTCACCGGAGCTAACACCTTAGCTAACAGCTTTTGGCGTTCGAGATTAAGCTCGCTTATTACATATGCCATATATCCATCTCCATTGATATGAATAGGTGAGACCACATTCGTTGCGGCACCGGCGACAGCGTGGGGCTCCGGGTGCTAACCGTTTTTGGTGAACTGTGTTCGACAGTTGATTCCATACAGTTCTAAGCGCCTAACCTGCAATCTATTTCCCGCCCTTCGCAGGGGAAGCCGATTAAAAGGCTTCATGGCGAGAATTGTGCCGAATCATTCGTCATTTAGGAAGCGGAATCGTTTGGGGTGTCACGCTTACGAGGCCGCTAGAACGCTCGGAGTCCGTGACCCGCTGTCTTGACCCTTGGGCGACCGTTGGCCCATCACTTTTCGCGTAACCCCGCGCCCGATTTTACGCAGTCGCGGCTGGAAAATCAAGGCGCTGATCCTCGGCATTTGGACCAGTTACGTTGGCTTGGCGTTGCTGCTTTTCAGTCGTTTAGATCCGCCAGCGCTTGTGACCCACGGTCAACTGAGCATGAGTTGGGAAAAAGCAATTTTGTTGTCTGCGGTGCTTTCGATGAATCTGCTCATCGTTTATGCCGTAGTTCATAATTTTTCTTGCGCGATTTTTGTTCGTCAGGTCGCGGAGTGGTTGCGCCAGCCCAACGCACCAGATACCGATTGCCCTCCGCTTCATACGGCGCTCATGCGCACCATCGGACTGACGGCGGCCGCGATGACGCAAATGATCTACTACCCTTTCACTCTCATCTTTTTACTGATCGCGGCGCGTCATCCTTTGTTCGACAACTTCGACTGACCGGTCGGTTTGATCACTGTTTTCTTATTCAGTTGTACGGCGCTGCTCGGCTCGACCTTGCTTGTCCGCCGCAGCGCAGATCAGGCCCGAAAAAATGCCTTGGCCTGGCTGGGAAGACGCATCGCTAATCTTAAATGGCAGGGCACGGGTACGAGCGGTGTGCTCCCTCGAAGGCATGAAAAAGCTCTCGCTCGCGCTGAATGGCAACTTGGCCAAATCCGACAGGTCGGCGGTGCAGCCTTGAGCGAAGGTTTCCTTTCCAATCCACTTCTACGCGCCGTGCTTATTCCGATCGGAGGCACCGGCGTAATCCAGCTCGTCGACGTTGCCGGCAAAGCCTTTTAGAAACGCGCACCGTTCCAGTATTGGCCAACGTTTTTCGGATTCCACGCTCACCAAACACACTAAAATCCCAGAAGCGAAAAATCGCATGTAGTTCCGAAGGGGTGCACAACGGCAAACGTACTCTTTAGCAACACCATCGGCGGCTACAACACCGCCGTCGGTCGGGCCGCGCTGGGAGCAAGTACCAATGCCGGCTATAACACAGCCGTGGGTTGGTATGCGCTCTCCAGCGACACCACAGGTCCCGGCAACACGGCCATCGGTTACTATACACTAGCATCCAATACCACCGGTGACGGCAACACGGCCTTGGGTTATAACTCCGGCGGAAACGTTGTCACGGCCGATAGCGTTCTTTGTATCGGCGCGGGCGCGGGAGGTGCGGATGTGAGCAGCACTACCTGGATCGCCAACGCCTATGGCATCGCCACATTAAACGGCTCTACCGCGCCTGTCATCGTTTCTGCTGACGGTCAGCTAGGGACCATCGTTTCCTCGGAGCGGTTCAAAAAGGACATCGCCACCATGGACAAAGCCAGCGACGCAATCCTGTCGCTGAGACCCGTAACGTTTCACTACAAGAGTGACGTTAATGACTTCCCGCAATTTGGTTTGATTGCAGAGGAAGTTGCAAAGGTGAATCCAGCGCTGGTGCTGCCCGATAAGGAAGGAAAACCGTACACTGTCCGCTACGACGCGGTAAACGCGATGTTGCTCAATGAGTTCCTCAAAGAACACCGCAAGGTCGAAGATCTAAAGAAGGACTTCCAAGCCACGGTCGCACAGCTCACCGCGCGGCTCAGAGAGCAGGCAGCGCAAATCCAAAAGGTGAGCGCCCAACTTGAAGCGAGCAAACCTGCACCGCAAGTGGTCAACAATCCCTAGAAGCTGGCTGCGTCTCGGCGATTGACTCCAACGGGCGAACGATCTGGATTGCTGACAAGTCCGCGTTGGTTTGAAATTTGCGTGAGCCAGGCGAATCGTGTTATAGGTGATAGAGTGGAGGTCGGTTGCAGAACATCACTGCAATGCCCCACGCACATATGACTCGCACAAGCATGGGAACCGGACTCCATTTTGAACCGCCTGGGCCAGGATCGTGGGCGCAAGACCCAGTGCACATGCCGCGCCCGATGACGCGCTACTATCAGGAGACCCATCCTCCCGCCTTCAAGAAGGGCACCAACGACTTCGCCCGCTTCTACGGGCTGCTCATCGACGGCCTCCAGATGGGCTACGTAAACGGCTTCGGCTACCGCCAGGTGTTCCCGGTTCCGGACGCCGAAATCCCTGGGCGCTTTCAGCGAGCTGAACAAGTATTCGCGCAGAAGCTCTGGCGGGAGCAGCTTCGCGACTGGGACGAGAATCGCAAACCATCCTCTATTGCCACGCACCGGGAGCTGCAGGCCGTCAATCCTGACGCCGTCTCCGACGCAGAACTGGTCGCCTATCTGACGCGCTGCCGTGACCACCATTCGGCCATGATTGCACAGCACATGCGCTTCACCGCCGGTGCCTTGATCCCAACCGGGGACTTCCTGGCACACGTCGGGGACTGGACGGGCCTGCCGCCCTCTGAGTTGCTGGACCTGACACGCGGTTCGGCAGTGGTGTCCGCAGGTGGCTCCGACGAGATGGAACGCCTGAAAAGGGCGTTCGCCCAGGACCCCGCTGCCTGCAAGGTCCTCGCATCCGACGGCGACCCCGCTCAGGTGCTCGCGAGCCTGCGTTCCCTCAATGGCGAAGCAGGCGCGGCGGTCTCCGGCTACCTCGACCTGGTTGGCAACCGCCTCATTGACGGCTTCGATATCGCCGAGCCCACGGCGCTCGAAGTCCCGGACGCCCTCCTTAGGGCTATCCGCATCGCCGTTTCCGGAGAAGCCCGGGCCGCGTCGGACGTGGATGCCCGCATTGCCGAAGTGCGCGCCCAGGTCCCCCCGGCGCACCAGGCCGAGTTCGACGAGCTGCTCGGGGAGGCACGCCTGACCTACCGCCTTCGCGACGAGCGTGGCGTCTACAGCGACATCTGGGCCTCGGGCCTCATGCGGCGCGCCGCGCTTGGGGCTGGTCGGCGGGTCACGAGTCGCGGCGGCATCGCCACCGCTCAGCAGATGCTGGACGCCAGCTTCGACGAGATGTGCGCGCTGGTCACCGGCGCCGGTGGCCCGTCCGCAGACGAACTCGCCAAGCGCGCGGAATACCGCGCCGTCTACACCGCCAAAGATGCTCCGCCCCTCCTCGGCCCTCCCGAACCGGCCCCGCCCGACCTCGCCGCGCTGCCCCCATCCGTCGCCCGCGTCATGCGCGCAATCTTCATTGCCCTAGGCCACCTCTTTGGCAGTTCCCAAGCTCAGCACGAGGAAAAAGTCCTCTACGGGCTCGCCGCCAGCAAGGGTGTTTACGAAGGGCCCGCACGGCGCGTCTCCAGCCCCTCCCAGTTCGGCCGGATTGTTAAGGGCGACGTGCTCGTCACCGAGTCAACGACCGAGGCCTTCAACATCCTCCTCCCGCTCCTTGGCGGGATCGTCACTGATGACGGCGGCCTCCTTTCACATGCGGCGATCATCTCGCGCGAGTACGGCATCCCTGGTGTCGTCGGCACGCGCGAAGCCACCGAACGCATCGCCGATGGCGTCCTTGTTCGCGTCGACGGCGATGCCGGCGAAGTCACGATGCTCGGATAGAAGTGAAAAAGGTCGTCCCCTTCACGAAAGCCTGCGAGAGATCGCTCTTTGGGTCCAAGGCCGTTGGACTCAGCGACGCCGCGCGCCAGGGCCTCCCGGTCCCTCCCGGCGTCGCGCTGTCAGGGGACTTGGTCGAGGCCGTCGCCTCCGGGGACGACAAGGCCATTGAAAAGCTGGCGAAGGCCATCGCTGCCTTGCCGCCTCCGTTTGCTGTCCGGTCGTCCGCCGTTGACGAAGACGGCGCGGCAGCGAGCTTCGCCGGCCAGCACCTCACCCTGCTCAACGTTCATTCGGCCGCCGATGTCCCAGGCGCCGTCCGCGAAGTCTGGTGGTCTGCGAACTCTGACTCGGCCATCACGTACCGCCAGCGTGTGGGCCTGTTCACCCGGCCGAGCGTCGGCGTAGTAGTCCAGAGGCTCCTCAACCCCGCCGCCGCCGGCGTCATGTTTACCGAGAATCCGGTCACCGGTGCCGATGAGCGCGTGGTCGAAGCCAGTTGGGGTCTCGGTGAGGCTGTGGTCAACGGCCTTGTCGTCCCGGACCACTTCCGCCTCGACCGCTCCGGCCAAGTGCTCGAGTGCAAGGCCGGCCGCAAGCGCATCTCGATCCGCTCGCTCCCGAACGGCGGCACCTTCGAGGAGCAAGTGCCGCCCGCGCAAGTGAACCAGATCTGCCTCGACGACACCCAGCTCGCCGCCCTAGGCCAGCTCGCGCTGCAGTGCGAGAAGGTTTACGGCCCGCGGCGCGACATCGAATGGGCTTTCCAAAATGGGACGCTCTATCTCCTGCAGTGCCGCGCCATCACCACCGGGAAGGCCCGTAGCGAGACATCACCGCCCGGGCCGCCCCCACGCGACCCCGTGGCCGCCCTTCAGCGCGTCCAGCTCTTCGCCGATCTTGACCGGCGGCAGGCCGAACAAATCGCCCGCCTGTTTAAGCTACGCCCCTTCTCGAACGGCGAGACCGTCATTATGGAGGGTTCTGGAGGCGCTGCCTTCTTCCTCATAGACTCCGGGGAGGCCACGGTCTCAAGCAAAGGCGTCCAGCTCGCCACCCTCGGCCCGGGCGACTACTTCGGCGAGATCGCCTTGATAGACGGCGGCCCCCGCTCGGCCACGGTGACCGCTGCGACCGATCTGGTTTGCTACGGGCTCACCTTCTGGGAGTTTCGCCCGCTGGTCGAAAGGAACAGCGCCATCGCGTGGAAGCTCCTTCAGGCTCTCGCCAAGCGGTTGCGCGCCGCAGAGCCGAAATAGCACCGAGCTCTAAGCCGCGTTGAGGAAACGCCGCGTGCTCGTGCGTTTCTATCACGTTGCCAGCACCATCGTAAACGCGAATCACTGCATCGTGTGAGCGGCTGAGTTGCTGTGCGTATCCGATTGCGTATATCGTGACGTTCGGTCCGTCATACCAAAGCCGACCGAATGGCAGCGCATCGGAGATTAAATCGACGCCGCGTTTATCCTTACGCGGTCGGGCTTCGTAAACGTGTTGTGAGCTTGTCACAGCGGTAGCACTCGAAACCGACTAGGCCTACGGGCGAGGTGCTGGAGTTGGGCGAAGCCGCGGAACCGGTGTAGGTCTCGCAGTCGGTGTGGAAGTCACAGTCGCGGTTGGCGACGGAGGAGGCTGAGTTGGTGTAGCTGTAGGCGTAGGCGTAGATGGCTGGTAGGTGAAAGTGCAGTGGAAACCCTCGAAAGGGCGCCCGCTGCCGGTGCACGTGAAAGCGCCAGCGGGGATATCCATCGTGTTTTGCCCCGCTGTCACAGGCGAGGCATTGAAGTGGAAGGCTATAATAGTCCCTCCACTGCCACCGCTGTCCGCAGGGATCCCGTTGACCCTGAAAACGCTCGGCAAGACAAAGCCGACTATGGCGTTCATGTAAATGACAAAATCAGTCAGTTGGGTAAAGACAATGCTGTCACAGGACGGCTGAGAACCGGCCGCGGAACAAGGCACCTCACTGGGCGTTGGAGTCGGACTTGAAGGCACAGTCGCAGTTGCCGTCGCTGTCGACGTTGACGTTGGCGTCGGTGTCGGCGTTGCCCCACAGCCGACTAACTCAACTGCAGTGGAGCCACCGGATGCGGTACCGCCACCTACTACAAAACCTCGGCCGTTAAACAGCGCAGCTCCAGGTCCCTGGTGATCTGCGTTGTACGGCGGCCCCGCTCGCCAAGTATCAGTGCCTGGATTATAGATCCACGCCTGCTGGTTTATCGGCAGTCCAAGGCAACCTACTACCCACAGTTCATTGTTGAGAACGAACCCGGCATCACTCTGGCATGTGCCCCCGGTCGTTGGCAGTGCGGCGATGGTACGCCACGTGTTTGTGGTTGGGTTGTAAGCGTATTGTGCCCCTGGGCAGTTCCGCCCCTACCACGTAGATTTCACCATTGAATAATACACCTACCACGTTGCCCTGGATCCCAGGCATGGGCGCTCCGGTAGTGTAACTGTTCGT
>JBARAJ010000126.1:0-2930 GCA_049791915.1 Candidatus Udaeobacter sp. | reverse complement strand
GCCAAATAATTCTGAAAAAAATTGCCGCGAGCACATCAGTCAGAAAATGAGCGCCCAACGCCAATGCGGTGAACCCTACCAGGAGAACGAGCGCCGTAGCGCTGAAAATGCAGAGCAATTTCAAATGGCAGCTCAATCGAAATACTCCTTGCTAAAATAATCTGCGGACGATACACCGGTTTCACATGCTTTATCCGAAATTCCGATGTCCAGATCGCCTTAATCCGCCGTGAAGATAATTCGAAAGTTTGTCACCCTTTTGATTGTCGTGGGAGCCGCCTCAGCCGTGGCCGGCCCGGCAAACATTGAGCTTCAGCCGTCTCCTACGCCGGCAGACCAAATTTCACACGACATCTTCTCGTACGAGACGACATATACGTTTAGCAGCGATTTCAAGGAGTCGAAGCTCGGCGACGGCGATTCGCTCTACGACGATTTCAGCTACGACCATCGCTTTTTGATTACTGGCAAATGGTATCTTCGCCTCGGCGTAGAATACGAACGCTACGATTTCAACGGCACGGACAACGGTTTGCCGGATCATTTGCAGGCAGCCTCTGGTCACATCGCCTTCGAATACGTGGTGAAGGATTCTCCGGGAATAGGAATTGAATTTGATCCTGGATTCTACTTTCAGGACCACGTTAGCGGTAATGCGTTCGATATTCCGATAAGAGCGTTCGTCAGTTTTCCGCTCAAAAAGGACAAGATCTTCGTGGTCGTCGGCTTGGGCTGGTCCTTATTCCAGGATCCGCCGGTTGCGCCCGGTGGAGGAATCATCTGGGTGTTCAACGATAAACTGCGACTGCAGGCAGTCTTTCCCAAACCAGCATTGATCTACGAACCGAATGACGATTGGCAGTTAAAGGTTCTCGGCGAGCTCAATTATCTGGGCGTTCGAACCGACGATGTCGTGTCGCACACAGAACAGAAGCTGGATCTGCACGACGCGGTGCTTCAATACAGCGAGTACCGTGCCGGGGCGCAGGTAGGGTATTCCGGCATCAAACACATCAAATTGACCGCTGGTGCGGGCTGCACCGTGGAACGCGATTACGACTTCTTCCGCGCACATCAATCCAAGAGGGTCGATCCGGCGCCGTATGTCAGGATTGCAGCCGAGGTGAAATTCTAAGGAAAAATTTCGCCTAGCTTTCTGGCCACTGCCTGGTCGCCGCGAACCTTTAACCGGCCCGTCATATACGCCCACGTGCCGCTGAGTTGGTCATGGCAAATGGCGACCCAATCCTTGTCGCTTACACGGAAAGTAACGTTCGGATGGTCGATTTGTCCCTTTCCCATTTTGTAGGTCCCATCGTTTACCTCGATCCACCATTGGCCGCCGTTCGGTCCACTCAAGTCCCATTGATAACTAACGTGCACACCTTTTGCTTTTGCCGGTTGAAAACTGCCGCGCATTGCATCGAACACTTCCTGCGGCGTCGAATCCACATGACTGGCCCCGGCGGCAGTTGCTGCGCAGAGACAGATTGCTGCAGCAACCCGGCCGATCAAAAGAAAGAAGCACTGCTTTCGTTTCAATTCCTCAGGTTTTTCGTCATTCCTATTTCGTGCTTCGTAATTCCCTCGGCCTCATTGCTCAATTCGCCTTAAGAGAAAAGCGGCGCCCAGGAATGTGATCACCGCCCCAGCCAGAAGAATCACGAGATCGTTAACATAAAAATGCAGACCCGCGCCATACATGTTCACCAGCCGAAAAGCGCGGCAAAAATGTGTAAGCGGAAAAAGCTCGGCAATGTAGCGAATCGCCTGTGGCAATTGTTCAAGTGGCGCGAACGCCCCTGACAACACAAAGACTGGGAGCAAAAAGAAAACCGAAAACTGGATCGCCTGGGTTTGCGTGCGTGAGAAAGCCGAGATCAGCAACCCGAGCCCAAGCGAACAAAGAAGAAAGAGAAGGCACACCAGCGCCAGCGCCGGCAGGTCATGAAACACAACTCCAAAATGCCAGCCGCTCAGCAGCATGATGATGACAATCAGCAAGCTCGAGACCACGAGATACGGCAGCATTTTTCCAATCACGATTTCACGGCGCCGCAGTGCAGTTATCATCAATTGGTAAAGAGTGCCTGACTCTCGCTCCCGCGCGATGGTGCACGCCATCAGCGTGACTGTGAGCAATTGCAAAATTAATCCGATAATTCCGGGGACAACATAATCGATGACGCGCGATTTCGGGTTGTAGAGCAGTTTTCGGTCGACCGACCACATCTCCATCATGGAAACAAACCGTTTGCGGATTTGCACGGGGAGCTGCTTGCCCAGCTCAAAAACTTCCTCGGGCAAGGTCTCGATCATGCGGTCGCGCTCTTTCAACTGAAAATCGCCCAGGCTCTGTCGAACGCTGCCTTGTACAGCATCCGCTGTGTTGATGTCACTCCCGTCCAGATACAGCAGCAACGGCTTCGGATCGCCGTTTTCCAGGCTCTGATTCCAGCCCTGCGGAATGACGAGCGTTGCGCGCACGCGGTAGGCAAGCAGATCCGACTCGTTTTGTATGTCGGGCGATCCGTAACGCCATCGGAACGTCTTGTTCTTGGAGATAATATCGATGAACTCTTGCGAGCGCGGTCTGTTGTCCCGATTGATCAACATGGACGGCACGTCGGTCATTTCGCTCGTCTCAAAGGCATGACCGAAGAGCAGCGTGAACAGCGGCGGGAGTAGCAGCACAAGAAGCAGCACTCGCCGATCCCGGTAAATGTGCAGGAATTCTTTGTAAGCGACACTCGCGGTCGCTTCGAATGACAGCCATCTCATGAATCGGATCGCTTCAAAACGCCGTCGTATCCTTGCGAGTACGCGGTGAAAACATCTTCCATATCGGGTTGTACCCAGCGCTCGCCTAATAATCGAATACCGGGAAACGGCCAGTTCTCGCGCCACTTCGTGATCAGTTGCTCGGCTTC
>JBARAJ010000125.1:0-5852 GCA_049791915.1 Candidatus Udaeobacter sp. | reverse complement strand
GTTGTTGGAGCCGCTGGTATTGCTCAGCAGCGCTTGACCACCGCTGGCGGTGTTGAAGTCGCCTTCGGTGTTGCTATTAAGGGCGAACGCTCCAGTGGCCGTGTTTTCCTCGGCAATGGTATTGTGTCAAAGAGCGGCTGCTCCAACGGCTGTGTTGTTTGTACCGGTGGTGTTGAATAAAAGCGTCGCTGCCCCAAACGCCGTATTGGCGTCTGCAGTGTTGAAAAGGAGCGTTCCCGCGCCGGTGGCAGTGTTGAAGCTGCCCGCTGCATTACTAAAGAGCGACAACCAACCAACTGCTGTGTTCGCAGAGCCGGTGGTAAGACTTTGAAGGGCCTTGGTTCCTTCTGCAGTGGTAAAGTTCGGATAGCCCCCGTCTGGAGCGGGGACAACCGCCTGTGCATTTGGCAAAAGCCCAAAGCAGACAAACAGAAGCGTGAGTGTGATGAGAAGTGGTGGAGTTGTTTTTAGCTGAATCAATGGGTTCATGGATATTTTCTTGCTGTTTCCCCGCCGTGTTAATTCTGCGATTGCAAGTCTGGAGGAGGCGAAGAACCCTAGCGGGGAAAATGTCCTCGGCCTGATTCAGATCCGTTTGATGTGTCCCGTTTATGCGCAGAATTGCCCCTATCTGGTCAAGTCAGGCGGCGTCTAGTTTTTATATAGGGCCTGACCTTACACGCGTCGCTGATTCGAGTTCCACAAACGCGGTCAGCAGTTCATCCGCACGCACAACGAAACACTTTCCGTGGCATCGCCTTCTTCACTCACACGCAAACGGGTCGCCCCAGTACTCAGCGTTGCGCATCGCCAGAAATATGGATGTAGCGACGCACGGGCGGCGATGCTCGCGTAACCCTGCGATGATGCACAAGGAAACCACCGTGCACCCGCTTCCCTGTAGCTACGCGATACAGCCCGTCCTTAGGGGGTCGCCACCGCCCCTTGAGCCGTATTTTACCAGCAGCACAAAGGTCAAAGCACCCGCGCCGTCTAACCCTTGGTGGCGTGCCTGTGACTGCAAGGGGCGACAAGCGAAAAACGCTGGCCGAAGCCGTGGCCGTGGTCGAAGCAAGTCCAGCCGCGCCGCGCCGCGCTAACCCTCCGATCATTTGATCGGAGGGTCTGGGTCGTTAGGCGACTCCGGGCTTGAGTAAACAGCCTCCCGTTTACCGACCGTGCTTCGGTCGCTCTATAATCTCTTCAACCTTTCTGATTTCCGATTTGATGTTTGACAAGAGCGAACTCAAACTAGACCCCCCAGAATCGACCGGGCGTAGCGACGAGAGGCTATAGTTTGTTCCCAGTGCATATTGTGCATATGGATAGCGGCCCGGGCCGAGTTCGGCGAGCTTCTTCCCCCCGTACTTCCAGTCTTCGAAGAATTCCCAAGTGCCTTCAAGGACGACAATGGACTGTGTTCCGGTGTCGTTGAAGTCGTGGTCATTGCCGGCATTCAGGTTCCATTCTCCATCCTCGCCGTTGCCGTGCAAGATTCCGTCGGTGTTGTCGAACACATGCTTGTGGTTTCCGCGATAAACCGAGTCCTCAAATAGGATTACGTGTGCCATGTTATTTGTTCCTTTCTTTTGGTTTCATAGGTTGCTTTCAATTAGTAGAAGCGAAAAAGATCGATCAAAGTGATCATCTGAATTGAGATTTTTTTCGGAGGCGCAAAGCCGGGATGGCGTACGGCGCGACACCAGAGCGGCTGTTTGAATGCGTTGAAGCGCGTGCACGTGCACATAGTTCCCGTGCGAACTCTTTGTAAGTGCGCCGCGCTGTGCGCCTTAGCTAACCCTCCGTCAAAAGTGACGGAGGGTCTGGGTCGTTAGGCAATTCGTTAAGTGAGCGAGCGACGCACTTTTGATTTCAGCGTGCGCGGAATCCACGCCGGCGTTGAAAACGAAGCGCGCGCTTCGGTTTGATCTTCTGGCGATGGTCGCCATTGTAAGCCATGAAGCCCGAAAGCGAACGCGGCGTCGATTTAGGGTCGCCGCTCGCCACATTGCATCGGTATTTCATCGCCGCGAACAAGATGCGGATTTGCTTCGACAACACGCTTGCAAAGCCGGAAGTCTCGAAGCGTTTTGAACACCCCGAATCAATGGATGCCAAAACGCTTTCACGTCTGATACTTCTGGAATTCACCGATGATTTCGGCGTGTTCATGTTCTACTGGTACTCCGCCATCTACGTTGTTATCGAAGGGTTCAAAGACTTGAAGTTAAAGGACGCGAAGATTGAGGCGTTGTTACAGTCCCCAAATGTTGAGGCGTTAAAGTTGGCTCGGAACGCCACGTTTCACTTTCAGGAAAAATATGTGAGCCACAAACTCATCCCCTTTCTGGAAAGCCAAGATTCGGTACCGTGGGTGCGTTCACTGACGGAAGCATTTAGTGAGTTCTTTCTACGTGAAATTCCCAAGCTGTAAATTGAGCGAGCAGCGCGACAGATGATGGACTTCGCAAAATGGCGTTGACGCCAAATTTGACCGACCAGTGCGCCCTAGTTGTTGACCACTTGCGACGCAGGTTTGCTCGCTTCAAGCTGTGCGCTGACCTTCTGTAAGCCCGCAGTGAGCTTCTCAACCTGTTTCTCCAACTCCTGCACCTTCTCATGCTCTTTTAGAAATTCGTTGAGCAACATCGCGTTCACCGCGTCGTAGCGGACGGTGTAAGGTTTTCCTTCTTTATCGGGCAGGACCAGTGCAGGATTCACCTTTGCGACTTCTTCGGCAATCAAACCAAATTGCGGTGTGCTTGTGCCGTCCGTCTTGTAATGGAATGTGACTGGTCGGAGTGCCAGGATTCCTTCACTGGCTTGGCCCATGATGGCAATGTCTTTCTTGAACCGCTCCGAGGAAGCGACTGTGCCCAGTTGGCCAGCTCCGTCAATCACAACTGGTAAAGCATTGGCGTTTTGTGTTGTCACGCCGCGGATGTTTCCGATGAAGCAAGTGCCACTCACATTCACGCCAGCCACGGCATGGCCGATACAGATCACATCATCCGCTGTGATGACACCGGTGCCGGCATTATCGCCTAAGGCGATATTGAACTTGCCAGTGGTGTTGTGCCGGAGCGCCAAGAAACCAATAGCATTGTTGCTGTTGCCGGTGGTGTTGGTAATGAGCGCACCAGAACCAATGGCAGAGTTGAAGTCGCCAGTGGTGTTCCCTCTCAGCGCGTTGAGACCGTTGGCCGTATTTTGGCTGCCGGTGGTGTTACGGTAGAGCGCGGCAAGCCCGGTGGCAGTATTGTTGTTGCCCCCGCTGCTGTTGTGCTGCAGGGCCGATTGCCCGGTGGCCGTGTTGCCGCTGCCGGTGCTATTTTCAAGAAGCGCTTGAAAACCGGTGGCGGTGTTATTATCGCCTAGATCATTCTTGTTGAGAGCGAAAGCACCGGTGGCTGTATTTTGCTTGCCGAAAATGTTGAAACGGAGGGGGGAGCGGCCAAAGGCCGTATTGTTGTTGCCCTGGTTGTTTTCGAGCGCACCATCGCCGAAGGCCGTGTTGTTTGTGGCGCTGTGCGCTGGCTGCAGAAACGCGAAGCCGGCGAGGAGAGAAACAAGAATCAAAGAGAGTGTGTTCATTTTCATGTGCGGATTCTGCCTCTTTTGCTCTCCACACGGCAATGACAAAGTGATATTTAGACCCGCCCGCCGCTCAGGATCGCGCCAGCGCCGTTTTTGATTGCCGGATGGCAGATGATCCGGCCATGATGGCATCGACTAATCTTGCACATGTGCAATCATAGTTAGATCATGCCGTGAATTGGGAAGCGATCAGTGCAATCGGCCAAATCGTGGGCGCAATTGCCGTCGTCATTTCTCTGATTTACGTGGCGAGGGAAGTCCGCAGCAGTGCTCACGCGACGCAACTAGCTTCGAGGCATTCGATGTCAGACATCTTCATTCGCTGGTCTCAACAACTCGCAGACAATCAGAATCTAAGAGAACTGTATTATCGCGGTCTCCACGACTTCGAATCTCTCGAAGGCGCTGATCTCGTAGGCTTCGGTATACTGATACAAGGGCTGTTTCGACTCTGCGAGGAAGCCTATTATCGACACTTGGAGGGGCATCTGGATGCACGCGTGTGGTATGGGTGGGAAGCGGCCATGAACGAACTCAACGGATATCCGGGAGTTCAGGGTTGGTGGCGTTTACGGTCGCATTGGTTCCATGAGGATTTTGCGAAGCATATCAATCAGCTACAGCAGACAGCCAAGCCTCCAAGGTTGTATCGCGAACCAATGAAAGATGAATGAACCAAGCAAGCGCAGATTACAGGGCTACTGTTTCCTATGCACGTTTACGAAGTCCGCCCGCGTAAAGACAAACGAGGCGTCGATCTAATTTCCGATGTGCTTCCATTCGGTCGGCTGTGGTATGACGGACCGAACGCTGCCAGCAATGCAATCGGCTACGCCAGCCACTACAGCCGCGCACATGATGCCGTGATTCAGGTTTACGATGCCGCCGGAAACGTTATTGAGACTCACGATCACAAGGGCGATTTCAAAGAGTGATAGGCGGCTAAAATGTTTGCAATTATCGGGTTAGCTGGGCATCCTAAAGGGAACCCTGCTACGAAATAATTGATCGTGGAGGCACAAGACAAAGATTATAATATCAATGTGATCCGGTCCGTTTGGCGGCGAACGAAGAAGGGACACATCGCCAAAGTTTGCCGTGACCTGGAGCCAGTTAAAGATGTCAAAGGTGGTGGTGTTACGGGCAAATCCAAACCCACCACGGGAAGCACCGGCACCACGGGCAGCAAGTAATTTTCCCGGCCCAGCGACGTGATCGAAACGCACGAGCACGCGTGCAATTTCAAAGAATGGTGAGGTTTCTTTTGCTCGCCCGGCGTCGGCGGCCTCGAAGGTTGGCGCAGGGGCCAGCACTCCAAGTCGCGATGAATAGAAAAGAGCAAAATGCTGACAGAGCAGTACCGCCTCCGCGGGGTTTCCGCGAAGGCAGCACTGCCTGCAAAGCAGAACTATTTCAGCGTGATTTCGCGCATGAGCTTGGTACCGATGATCTCGCGAATATCGAGGCGTTTCACTGCGATCGCCTGCTGTTGATCGGTTGTGCCCACGATTTTTCTGGCGATCGGGTCGAACTTTTCGCGCCCGTTATCGAGCGCGGCCATGTTCTTCGATTCCACCATAACCAGGATATCGAAGTCTTGCGGTGTGGCGGCGTTGCCTAGCAGGATCTTGTAGTCGACGATTAGATTCTGCTTCTTCCCTTCCTCAAGCGAGAGCTTTAAGGTCTTGTTGAGGCTTTTGAGGTATTCGTCGCCCATGCCGGGTTTGACTTTGATCATCGTGACGTTCCAAACTGGGCCTTCGGTATACGGAGCATCGCTCTGTGCAACACACAGGCTTGCGATGCCGAGCGAAAGCGCGGCGAGCGGGACGATTTGTAGTTTCTTTATGATTCTCATTTGATCTAACTTTCTTGGTTGGGGTTGCTACTGAAGCTGAGAATTGAGCCGTTCTTGTGAATCGTAAATCCCACCTCAGCGAGCGGTTAGACAACCAGAGCGGCATCTCGTTCGAGAGATTCCAGGGACTTATGGTGACGCGATATGCGCGTCTGCAATCCAGATCGCTCGCCCGCTGGAATCAATCGCTGAGCCGCAGCCCCAACTCCAACCGGCCTTAGGGATTGTTCACCACCTGCGGCACAGGTTTGCTCGCTTCAAGCTGTGCGCTCACCTTTTGTAGGCCCGCAGTAAGCGCTGCGACTTGCTGCTCTAATCGCGCAATCGTCGCGCCCTGCTCCTGGACTTTGCCCTGTTCTTCGACGAACCCCTTATGCTCTTTCAGGAACTCGTTGAG
>JBARAJ010000124.1:0-14809 GCA_049791915.1 Candidatus Udaeobacter sp. | reverse complement strand
ACGAACGACAGCGCCGTGATATAAAGGCCGATCCCAATTTTGCGGAGCGGCGTGAGCGGAAAAACTTTGTTGATCGCTGGATAAATCGCGTAGTTCACGATCGGAATGAAAATCAAAATGAGGATTGGGTTTGCGGTTTGGACCTGCGCCGCAAGCAAATTCATGCCCATCCAGTGCAGGTCCATTTTCTCCGCTTGCAACGTCCATTCAGCGCCGTTGCTCATTCCCCAAAGCGCCCAGAAAACCAAAATGAAAACGTAAACCATTGCGATACGAGCAAGGGTTATAAGACCTTCCTTGCTGAATGTTTCTTTCAAATAACTGAGGCCGGCGGCCGGCACGTGGACCATTTTCTTGCGACCGCCCCAGAAGAACAAAGTAGCGATGACCATCGCTATGCCGGGAATTCCAAACGCCCAACCTGGTCCCCACTTCGGATTGGCAAGGAGCCACGGACAAAGAAGCGAAGAAATGAAAGAGCCGGCGTTAATCGAGAAATAAAACCAGCCAAACATTTTCGAGAGCAGATGTCTGTTCGACTCGCCGAACTGATCGCCTACGTTCGCAGATACACATGGTTTAATGCCACCCGCGCCTAAACAAATCAGGAACAATCCGATTGCTAGCATTGTGCGTTGACCAATCCCGATTCCCCATGACGTCGCCATGCACGCGAGCGTGAGGTTGCCCAGGCAGTAGACGATCGAAAGCGACAGAATCGTCCAATATTTGCCGAGCCAACCGTCGGCCAAAACCGCGCCGAGAATTGGAAGGAAATAGACGCCGAACACAAAATAATGCGTATACATGTACGCTTCATTCTCCTGCATCGGCGCCAGCAGACCCGACTGGTTCAGGATGTAATGCGCCATGAAAACGGTCAGGACCGATTTCATGCCGTAATATGAGAAGCGCTCCGCTGCTTCGTTCCCGATGATGTAGGGGACCCCCGGCGGCATCCCGGTCAGGTTCGGCGGCGACCTCATGTATTTGTGTCCAGCCATGTGATCTCCTTTGCCTAACGAGCTTCGTGCGGAACTTCGGCCGGCGTTCCTGAAATCGAAGGTCCCTCGGAATGTTCTGCCGCATTCGACCAGATCTTTGCTGGATCGGGTTGTTCCCTCTGAACTTCCGGCATCTGTCCAAGAGGATGCTTTTCGCAAGATGTAGAAAACAAAAAGATACAGAGCGAAACAGCGAGGACGCCCTGGCGAACGAAGGAAGCCATAATGCGCTGGCACAGTTATCAGTCTCCCGTCGCGCATGCAAGACGAAAGCGCAGGCGTTGTAGCGGCGTTTGTGTCAAACGCCAGGCGCTTGGCACAAACGCCTCTACAAAACATTGAAACGCGCCGCGGCAGGACTACTATCACACGCGGTGGGCCGCACAGAAAGACTCAGCGCATGGAACGAAGTGTTCGCTCTCGTTCTGCTTTTTGCCGGCACGCTCCTGTTTTTCGCGCTGATTTCCTATACGCCGAAGGATATACCGTCGTGGTTCTGGTTTAGTCACGTTTCACCGGCGAATCATCCTGCACAAAATTTCATCGGGCCGCTTGGAGCGATCGTTGCAGGCATTTGCTATCAGTTAATCGGCGTATTCGCTTCGCTATTGTTGGCAGCGGTTCTGCTGGGATTCGGCGCGGCGAAATTGTTTTATCCTCGATTGCGTGTCGCCTTCAGAATCCCGTGGATCGTTTTGTTCCTCGTCTCCGGTGCGTGCCTCGACCAAGCGTGGGGGATCAGCCAGTTGCTCGGGAGGAAAGTGCCGGTGGACATTCAAGGGCCGGGCGGTCTCATTGGGTATCGCTTGTCCGACGAACATCGCGGCCTGCTTCCTGCCGCTCTCGGACCAGTGGGTTCGGTTCTTCTCGTCGTCGCAGTTTATTTGACCACGCTGATTTTGGTTACGGGTTTGCGCCCGATTCATCTTGTTCGCGAGATGGTCAACCTTGCGCGCCGAAGCGTGGCGAATCTGCACGAATGGCGCGTGCGCCGTAGAATTCGGAAATCGGATCACACAGAGCAACTCAAGACCGAAAAGCAACGCCGGGTGGTCCAAGCGCTACAGAAACAACTCAAAAAGAAAGGCGTTCCTGTGCCTGAAGCGACAATGATTTCGCCGGAGGAACTGGCAAGCCGGCCGGCTCCGAGGGTCGTTGATACGACGGTGCAGTCGACCGAGCCGGCGATGGCTCGACGCAGACCGTCTCTTGCCGAACTACGCGCAAGCGAGGAAAAAAGGGCCACTCCCAGTCCAACAAGCCCCACTTCGAGCTGGGAAGATTATATCTTGCCAGGACTGGATCTCCTCGAGGAACACAGTCTTGAAGCGCGTACTGCCACCGATCCCTCTGAGCTGCAAGACGTCCAAAAAGTTCTGATTGAAACGTTGGGGCAATTTGGGATTGCCGTTGCGCCGGGCGACATCACCAAGGGTCCCACCATCACGCGCTACGAAGTGTATCCGGCCAAAGGCGTGCGCGTGGACAAGATCGTGAGTCTCGAGCGCGACCTCGCACGGGCAACGCGTGCCGAGCGAATCAATATTCTCGCGCCTATTCCAGGCAAAGACACTGTCGGAATCGAGTTGGCCAATACGCGCAAAGTCACGGTGAAATTGCGCGAACTTTTTCAATCGACCGACTGGGACAACGCGAAAGAGCATGCAAAAATTCCGCTCGCGCTCGGTAAGGACGTTTACGGCAAGACAATCATTGCGGATCTGGCGCAGATGCCGCATCTGCTCGTCGCTGGGACGACTGGCAGCGGGAAGAGCGTTTGTATCAACGCGCTGATTGCCAGCATGCTTTTTCGCTTCACGCCGGAAGAGATGCGCTTCGTTATCATTGATCCAAAAATGGTGGAAATGCAGTCATATCAATCATTGCCGCATCTTGCATTTCCGATCGTGACGGATCCGAAAAAGGTGCTGTTGGCGTTGCGATGGCTGATCGACGAGATGGAACGCCGCTACAGAATGTTTGCCCGCGTAGGCGTGCGAAACATTATCGGGTTTAATGCACGGCCGAAGAAGAAAACACAAAAAGAACTCGATGCTGAGGCTGTAGAGTCCGGTGTCTCACAAGATCGGGCGCGCAGGTCCGCTGAGGCGGCCGACGCTTCGCCGATCAAAGTGCCGCGCGAAGACGAGGAGGTCGTTCCCGACAGAATTCCTTACGTCGTCGTGATCGTCGATGAACTTGCTGACCTGATGCAAACGGCGCCCGCTGACGTTGAGACCGCGATCGCGCGGATCACGCAAATGGCACGCGCGGCTGGCATGCATGTGATCGTTGCAACCCAAACACCGCGTGCGGACGTGATCACAGGGGTTATCAAAGCGAATATTCCCAGTCGCATCGCATTCCAGGTCGCCAGCAAGATCGACAGCCGCGTCATTCTCGATGAAAACGGCGCCGATCGTTTGCTCGGGCAGGGCGACATGCTTTATCTGCCGCCGAGCGCTTCACGACTCATCCGTGCGCAAGGCGTGCTGGTCACTGATAATGAGATTCACGCGCTCGTAGAATTTATTTCGAAACAAAGTCCGCCTGCATTTGATACGGCCATGCATGAGAAGCTCCAATCCACTAGTGCGCCGGAAGAAGACGTGACCGCCGAAGATGAGGAGTTGGTCGAAAAATGCATCGAGATCATTCGACAGGAAAAACGCGCGTCCACTTCGCTGCTCCAACGCAGGTTGCGACTCGGTTACACGCGCGCGGCGCGAATCGTTGATATTCTGGAGCAGCGCGGTATTTTGGGTCCCGGCGAGGGCGCCAAACCACGCGAGATTTTGGTCGATCTTGATGCTGCCGTTTAACCGGCTTTTCGCTCATGACAATAGAAGGCCTCGGTAAAAAATTTCAGGAAGCACGGTTAGCGAGAAAGCTCACTCTCGATGAAGCCGCGCGCATGACCAAAATTCGCCCGCAGCGGCTGGCGGAGATTGAGGCGGACGATTTTTCGCAATTCCCCAGCCTGGCATACGCGAAGGGTTTCCTGCTTATTTACGGGAAATTCCTGGATGTCGACGTAACGCCTTACCTGGATGCGTTTGAGGATCCCGAGAGCGTGACTGTGGACGGCTACTCGTATCTCCAGGAGAACGAGCGCGCGAAACCGGTCTCCGCACCGGTGGTTCGGCGTCGTCCCGCTGCTACTGGCGGTACGGGTGGCAGCAATCGCGTTTCGCCAATGCCGCTCATTGTGGGGGTGGTGGTTTTAGTGGTCGGCTTTCTTGGCATGAAATTCTTTCTCAATGTGCAGCGGCTCGCACCTGGGCGAGGCGGCTCGAGCGCGCAAACGTTGCCAACCGCGACGCCCGCGGTTGCCTCGAGCGGGTCGAGCCCGTCAGCAGCTCCAAATATTGGCGCTGTCGCTACGAGTGCGCCGGTCGCGTCCCCGATCCCGGCGGTGGGACCGCCGGAAACGCGCAAGGCTTTGGCTGCTAATTCCACAGCGCCAGCTGAGCCGGAAGTGCGTAAGGCGAAGCCCGTCACTAAAGAAGAATTGTCGCAAGCCGGCGCAGTAACCAATTCGCCTCCACCGGAATCAGGCGAACAAAATCGAGTCGCCATTCAGCCGCTCAAACGAACTTACGTGAGGGTGACGGTTGGCGACGATGGAAAAGCTGCGTTCGAACGATGGGTCTCGCCGACTGATGGTCCGGTTGAATTTCGCGGCAAGCACGTGTCGATTCGGGTCCTCGATCCTGAAGCTGTTAAGATCACCAAGAACGGACAGACGCTGCAAGAAAACGACCAGGACGTGACGGTCAATTAAAGTAAGTCTGTCATTCTGAGCGAAACGAAACATGACAGCGCCGTATACTTTGAGCGCTAGCCGAAAATAAGATGACAAACTCGACGCATTTTCCTCGTAAACCGAAGATCGGTATGATCAGCCTCGGCTGCGCTAAGAATCTCGTCGATGCGGAGGTCATGCTTGGAAGCGTTTTACAACGCGGAATGGAAATCACGTCGCGCGCAGAGGACGCCGATGTGCTCGTGGTTAACACTTGCGCCTTCATCGATTCAGCCAAGGAAGAATCAATCGAAGCGATTTTGGAAGCGCTTCAGCAGCGTGGGTTGAATAAACGACCGGACCAAAAACTAATCGTAAGCGGCTGCATGTCGCAGCGATTTGCGAGAGACCTGCATAACGAGTTGCCTGAGGTAGACGCGTTCATCGGACTCGATCAAATCAGTGAGCTTGGAGCGATTGTGGAAGAAATTGTAACGCGACCGCCCCGGGTACGAGATGCAAGCGAGACGCATACGCTACTTTTCGCCGACAAGCGCCCCACATACATTCCCGATTACGACACACCGCGTTTCAGACTTACTCCCGCGCATTCCGCTTACCTGAAGATTGCCGAGGGCTGCAATCATCCGTGCAGTTTCTGCGTGATTCCACAAATGCGCGGCAAGCACCGGAGCCGCAAACCGGAATCGGTCTTGGCGGAAATCCGCGCGCTCGTCGGCGAAGGTGTTCGCGAAATCAACTTGATCAGTCAGGACACCACGTACTACGGAATGGATTTGTGGGAGGCCAAAGCGGGGCCGCGTCAGCCGGTGGATTCGACTCGCGGACCGACGTTGGTTTCGTTGCTCCGTGAGATTCAACAGATCGAAGGCGAATTCTGGGTTCGCCTGCTTTACACGCACCCGGCGCATTGGAGCGATGAACTGATTGAGACTATTGCTGAATGCAACAAGGTCGCGCGCTACATCGACATTCCGCTGCAGCACATCGACGAATCGATGCTCGGCCGGATGCGACGTGAAACATCGCGCGCGCATATTGAAGACTTAATCCACAAACTGCGCGCTGGAATTCCGGGCGTAGCGCTGCGTACTACTTTCATCGTCGGGTTCCCCGGCGAAACCGATGCGGAATTTGAGACATTACTGGATTTCATTCGCCGCAGCCGGTTCGAACGTCTTGGGATATTCAAATACTCGCAGGAAGAGGGTTCCCGCGCGGCCAGCATGCCAAAGCAGGTTCCCGCAAAGATAAAGAACTCACGTTATGGAGCTGCGATGGCGATGCAGCAATCCATTGCCCATGATCTCGCTCGCGAGAAAATTGGCAGCGAACTAAAACTGCTCGTCGATCAGCCGCACATTGCCCGGAGCGAAGCTGATGCTCCGGATGTCGATGCGCGCGTCGTTTTGTCCGAGTCTGCGCCTGTTGGCGAGTTCATTCGACGTACCGTCAAAGGAAGCCGCGGCTACGATCTGCTGGCCTGATGCGTGGCGCATTTTCCTGGGCTGCAAGATTGGGTAGTGACAAAGCCGGCGATTTCTGGTCAATTCCTCCAACAGTAAATGGCCGAACCTGACCAACCAAAAAAAGAGACGGTTCGCATCCAGTTGCCGCATCCGCCTGTAACGAAGCCGTCGGAGCCAGGTTTGAAACCGCACGAGACCGTCCGGATCCAGTTCCCGGTTCGTGAAACCGGCACTTCGCCTGTTCCGTCTCCCTCGCCGTCAGCGCCGAAGAATATTTCTTCCACGAACTTTTTCCCGCCGCCGAAACCGCCAGCTGCTTCGCGTGCGCTATCTGCCTCAGTGCGTCCTCTTCCAATTCCACCCTCTTTAGGGCCGAAAAAGGAGACCGTGCGCATTCCGCTCATGCCCGAGCCGTTGCGGTCGGCTCAGAAAAAGACTCAACCACTGATCGCGATGCCCAACGTGGTTCCGCAAAACCCGTCGATCGCTGTAGCACCCGTCGAGAAAAGCTCAATGTTGCTGTATTGGATGCTCCTCGGCATTTCGGCATTGATTTTGATAATCCAGATTTGGACGTATTTTTCCTAGCTATGGAAAATTCTGCGACTATCACACTTAACGAATCGAATTTTGACCGCGAGCTGACGCAAGACGACAAACCGATGATCGTCGATTTTTGGGCGGAATGGTGCGGTCCGTGCAAAATGATTGCGCCGCTGCTGGACGAGATCGCGCGCGAAAAAGCGGGTGTGGTCAAAATTGCGAAAGTAAACGTAGACGACAACCAGAGTCTCTCGTCCAAGTACAACATTCGCGCGATTCCGGCGCTGCTTTTTTTCAAGAACGGCCAACTGCGCGATCAGGTCATCGGCGTTGCGAGCAAGAAGGATCTGCTCAGCCGGCTGGAAGCACTGGCTTAAGGGATTTCGCGCGGGCGAAAATTCCAGTGAATCACTCGGGCAACCGCCTCGGTTGCTGGCCCAAGGCGCGGCAGGCGGGGCGCCTGCCCTACAAGCTATGCGCCCGGCGGGGGTCGAACCCACAACCTTTGGCTTCGGAGGCCAACGCTCTATCCAGTTGAGCTACGAGCGCAATGAAACGGGAATTAGCCACAAAGTCGGCTGATTTTCACAGACTTTCTGATGGTGTCGTGCTCCTGCCTTGTACTTTGCTCGTGCGCAAACGATTGGCGATTTCGGGTTGCAAAACCCGTGCCTTCGAATGAGAGTGTGCGCCCGCAGCCGCGCGGCTGGCGACGAGTTTATGAATCAGATCATCGATACGATTGAGAAAGAACAGCAGAAAAATGATGCCAATGCGTTTTCTGTTGGCGACAGCGTGCGCGTGCACACGCGCGTCGTGGAAGGAGACAAGGAACGAATCCAGATCTTTGCCGGCATAGTGATCGGCCGGAAGGGTCGCGGGCTCAATGAAACTTTCACTGTGCGCCGGATCTCGTATGGCGAGGGCGTCGAGCGGGTATTTCCCCTGCATTCGCCGCGCATTGCAAAAGTGGAAGTGGAAAAACAAGGTCGCGCTCGCCGCGCGAGACTAAATTATCTTCGCGGCCGCAAGGGGAAGGAAGCGACAGCCGTTCGCGAGTGAGCGACTGTTGTAGGGCGTCTGTGTCAGACGCCATCCAACGACGTTTACAAACACGTCCGTCTTTTTCTCACCACTCGTCACTCATCACTTGTCACTTCGTGCAAATCTGTTGAAGATTTGCGCTGATGGCCTACCGGCGGTGCGGATTTCGCTACGAAAAAAAACTCCGCTTCACAGGAGTTTCGTGTATTGCGGGAATTGACGAAGCAGGGCGTGGCGCGTTGGCGGGGCCGGTCGTTGCCGCTGCGACGATTCTTCCGGAAAAATTTCGACATCGTCGTCTGAACGATTCCAAACAGCTCGCGTCGGAATTACGCGAAGAAATCTATTGCGAACTGATTTCGAATGCCGAAATCAGGTGGACCGTTGGGATTGTCGATTCCGTCGAGATCGATCGCATTAACATTCTTCGCGCAAGCCACCGAGCGATGCGCCTCGCAATTGAAGCGTTACTCGAACCGCCGGACCACGTTTTGATTGATGGTTTGCCGGTGATTCCTTTTCCGCTTCCGCAGACGGCAATTATCGATGGCGATTGCATCAGCTTGAGCATCGCCGCGGCAAGCGTGATCGCGAAGGTCACGCGCGACCG
The DNA here is from genome assembly GCA_049791915.1 of Candidatus Udaeobacter sp. Classification (GTDB taxonomy): domain Bacteria; phylum Verrucomicrobiota; class Verrucomicrobiia; order Chthoniobacterales; family UBA10450; genus Udaeobacter. The sequence goes on along the minus strand of JBARAJ010000124.1, from coordinate 6,373 downwards.
GATCATGCGTGACTTTTGCGCGCGGTTCCCGCAGTATTGTTTCAGCCAGCATAAAGGTTACGGAACAGAACTGCATCTTTTGAAGCTTCATGAATTCGGCCCTTGTCCGATCCATCGCCGATCTTTCGAGCCAGTGGCGCAACCGCTTCTTGCCTTGGAAGAAATCGTCCAAATCCGGTCATCTCCGGCGCGGCGCACGCGGCGAGAAATTAGCGTGCCGGTTCCTGAAGCGTAGCGGTTACAAGATTCTCTTCCGCAATTTCCGTGGACGCACTGGCGGCGAAATCGACGTTGTGTGCCGCGACAACGACACGCTGGTGTTTATCGAAGTAAAAACGCGCACGCGTGAAGATTTTGGCCGGCCACTTGAAGCGGTCGATCGCGCAAAACAGAAGCGAATTTCACGCGGCGCACTCGCGTGGCTGCGTATGCTAGAGAATCCGGATATACTTTTCCGCTTCGACGTGGTTGAAGTTATCGTCGCTGAGGACGCGGAACCGCGGGTCGAATTGATCAAGAACGCCTTTCCACTCTCGAAGCCGTACATGTACTGAAGTAAGTCAGGCATTCTTGCCTGATCCGTAATGCGGATATCTTTCCGCACGTTTGCAGGCTGGAAGCCCGCATGACCTGTCAGGCAGAGATGCCTGAGTTACGCTGGACAATCGCGATGCTGTTGGCAAAATCATAATTGCACGTCATGGCCGAACCCATCCTCGTCGCGCAATCCAACGAGCCGATTTTTTTGCTGCCTAAAATGGCGAACCGCCACGGCTTGATTGCCGGCGCCACGGGCACAGGGAAAACAGTGAGCCTCCAAACGCTCGCCGAAAATTTCAGTTCCCGTGGTGTGGCGGTCTTCATGGCCGACGTCAAAGGCGATCTCGCCGGGTTGAGCCAGGCGGGCGCAAACAATCCGAAGATCGTCGAGCGGGCAAAGGAGCTTAAGATCGACAATTTCGCCGGCGAAGCCTGCCCGGTCGTTTTCTGGGATGTGTTCGGCGAGCAGGGACATCCCGTGCGTGCGACGGTTTCGGAAATGGGCCCGCTGCTACTGGGACGATTACTGAACTTAAACGATACGCAGGCGGGCGTGCTCAACATGGTTTTCAAAATCGCCGATGATAACGGTTTGCTCCTCCTCGATCTCAAAGACCTGCGGGCGATGTTGCAGTACGTCGCCGATAACGCCGACCAATTTAAGACTCAGTATGGAAATATCTCCGCTGCCAGCGCCGGAACGATCCAGCGCAACCTGCTCGCGCTGGAATCGCAGGGGGCAGACAAATTTTTCGGTGAGCCCGCGCTTAATCTTGAAGATATAATCCAGACGCAAAATGGACGCGGTGTCGTCAACATTCTTGCTGCTGACAAGCTGATGCAAAAGGCGCCCAAAGTTTACGCGACGTTTCTGCTCTGGATGCTGTCGGAGTTATTTGAAAATCTTCCTGAAATTGGCGATCCGGAAAAACCGAAGCTCGTTTTCTTTTTTGATGAAGCGCATCTGCTGTTCACAGACATCGAGCCGGCAGTTGAACAGAAAATTGAGCAGATGGTGCGACTGATCCGCTCCAAAGGCGTCGGCGTTTACTTCGTCAGCCAGAACCCGCTCGATATTCCAGAAGTTGTTCTTGGCCAGCTCGGCAATCGCGTGCAACACGCTCTGCGCGCGTTTACTCCACGCGATCAGAAGGCCGTAAAAGCCGCCGCCGAAACATTTCGTCAAAACCCCAAACTGAAGACTGAGACCGTGCTCACCGAACTTGCCGTCGGCGAAGCGCTTGTATCCATGCTGGATGAAAATGGCAGCCCGGAAATTGTCGAACGCGCGAAAATTGTTCCGCCACGCAGTCAGGTTGGCGCGATCACGCCGGAGCAGCGGAAGCAAATCATCGATTCATCGGTGCTCGCTGGTCACTACGAGAAGGCGATTGATCGTGAATCAGCTTACGAAAAATTGCAGGCGAGGGCAGGGGAGAAAACACAAAGCGCGGGCGCACCGCCAGTGATAGAAGGCGAGTCGACAACTGAACGACCGCAATCCTCGGTTCTTGCGGAGGCGTTGGGAACTGTGACTGCTGCATTTCAGCCAACAATTGGGCCGCGCGGTGCTGTTCACGACTCGTTTGCTACTTCAATGGCCAAGAGCGCGATGCGCGCCGCGAGCAGCTCACTCGGCCGGCAAATCGCTCGTGGCCTGTTTGGCGGAATCCTCGGCGGCAGCGGGCGACGGAGGTAGCACAGGCTGCTAGCCTGTGGGGTCAGCAGGCGTCTCGCCTGCTGCGATATGTAATTTGTCAGGCAAGATGCCTGACGGCACCACAGCCAAGATGGCTGTGCTACAGAAAATCGCCGGACACACCAATCGCATCCGGCGATTTAAGTTATTCTCAGTTTATGGCGTCGGCGCAGCCTTCGCTTCTTTCTTAGCGCCCTTGCCCGCTTTCACTTCGACGTCGGTCGCGGACATGGTGTAGGTAACATGAACTTTATCGCCAACTTTGACGTCACCTGTGACTTTCGTGTTCGCGTCGCGATTAACCTCCCAACGGTCTTTCCCCTTCTGCACCACGATCATAGAATCATTCACTTCTAGGACCGGCCCTGTGACCTCGTAAGTCTTCGCACCCCCGGCAAAAGCTGCGCTACTTAGCGCAAGGCTCGCGGCGGCCAACAAACTGAGTGCTGATTTCATTTTCATGTGCGGATTAGACTCCAAGGGATCCATTCTATTCAAGCCCTTTTGTGCTGTTCATCTCTGGAACGCACGGGGTTCGGACATCGTTCGCAACGCCCACGCGCAGAGTGAGCGGCCAGATAACGGTTCGCACTTGCTGCGGATCTTCCCAAGCGCTGCGAAGCTCGTCCATTATTTGCTCCAACGGATCGCTGCCTTTTGCAGCGATGAACCGCTGCGTCGAAGACCACGTTTGAAGATAACCGAGCAGATGATCGAGATTCCAATGCGCTGTCATTTCGAACTTCGGCGGATCGATTTCTTGAAACGCGAAAGGGAGATCAGCGAACTGCTCGACGAGCCTGCGTTCCGGCGGCCAGAAAGGCCCGACCACCTCATAATAGTATCGATTTACTACCTCATCGACTGCCGATTCAATGTGCAACAAGTTGTAAGCTGACGCGGCGAGGATGCCATTGGGCTTTAGTACTCGCCGCGCTTCCCGGTAAAAGCGGCCCAGATCGAACCAGTGCAATGCTTGCGCGACCATGATCAGATCAAGCGTCTCTGATTCGATGCCGCTGTTCTCGGCGGGCGCAACACGATACTCGATTATCTTATGTGACTGCGCGTTCGCGACCTGCTTCTCACTCGCATCCGTCGCAATGACGTGATCGAACACTGATGCCAATCCAACTGCTGCTTGTCCATTCCCCGTGCCGCAATCCCATGCGAGTTGCCGACTCGGCGCGATGCTTCCTAGATAGTCGAATAATTTTTGCGGATACCGCGGCCTGAATTTGGCGTAATCCGCGGCCTGCTTTGAAAAGTGGTCCTTGAATGCCACCATGATTGCTTCCATGAGGTTGCAGCGGCGCTTGTGTCAAGCGCCGGATCCAACGTCAGGCGTTTGGCACAAACGCCTCTACAATTTACTCGCTTGGCGGTGTCGGAATAGCCCTCACGCCCACGCGAGCGAGATACTCATCAGCTTGCAAGAGATCGTTGCCAGCGCGCTCGAGAATCTTGAGCAGATTATCCATCGACGAAACTTCCTCGAGCTGCTCAGTCAAAAACCATTGAAGGAAATTAATCGTGATGTAATCGTTCTTCTTTCGCGCGAGTTCGACCAAGCCGTTGATCTGATTGGTCACGTGAATCTCCTGATCGAGTGACAGTTTCACCGCATCGCGAGCTGTCTTAAATTTGGATTTCGGCGCAGCAATGGCCGGAATCGCCGCGCGCCCACCGGCGTCGACGATGTATTTGATAAATCGTAGCGCGTGGCCCTTTTCTTCCTCTGCCTGTCGAAAAAAATACTGCGAGAGTTGCGGCAATGCCTCCGCGGCGAAATGCGCACCAATCGCATAATATTGAAGCGAAGCGCTGAATTCGTATCCGATTTGCTCGTTGATCGCGTCAATTACCTTCTGGCTGGTTAACATAACGAACACCTTAGCTCGGATTACACGGATGCAAACGCATCGATTCTGGGGAGCGGACGCCGCTGGCATATTGCATTCGGCCGCTGGCCGAATATTCCCGTGGAGGTGAGCTCAAACTTGGTTGGTGAAAGATTCCAAGTGAACTTACGTTTCGTGCTATGAATGACGAAGTTTTTAGAGCAAAGAGCGAGCGAGTTGGTCACGAGGGCGTCAGCCGCCGAGTGTTTCTTCGTGCAACTTTGGCAGGCGGAGCGTCGCTTTTGGCCGGCAACGCGGCTAGACTTTTCGCGGCCGCATCTGCAAGCGCTGATTCCAGTTTCAGCATCGGTGGAGATTTGCCAGTCAACCGACTTGGATTTGGTGCGATGCGTCTAACAGGCGAGGGGATCTGGGGTTGGCCGCCAGACCGCGAGAATGCGCTCAAGGTTCTGCGACGCGCAGTCGAACTCGGCGCAAACTTGATTGACACGGCGGATGCTTACGGACCCGAAACTGATGAATTGCTGATCGCAGAAGCGCTTTATCCGTACCCCAAAGGGCTCGTCATCGCGACGAAAGGCGGTAACACCCGACCCGGCCCCGATCAGTGGGTGCCAGACGGTCGGCCTGAATATCTCAAGCAATGCATCGACAAAAGTCTGAAGCGCCTAAAACTTCAGCGGATCGATCTCTATCAATTGCACCGCGTCGATCCCAAGGTGCCGATGGAAGATTCGCTAGGCGCGTTGAAGGAAGCGCAGAACGCCGGCAAGATTCGCCACGTCGGATTATCCGAGGTATCACCCGAGCAGGTCCAGCGCGCGCGCAAGATTGTGCCGATTGTGACCGTGCAGAACCGCTACAACATCACTGACCGAAAATGGTACAACACTCTCGCATATTGTGAAAAAGAACAGATCGGTTTCATGCCGTGGGCGCCGGTGGGAGGCACCAGAGGAATCACCAGCGCCGCCTTGGAAAAAATCGCGAAAGATCACGGCATAAGCATTTATCAACTGGGGCTAGCATGGCTGCTGCATCGATCCCCAGTAATGCTGCCAATTCCAGGCACGTCATCGCTCGCGCACCTCGATGAAAATATGGCGGCGCGAAAAATACAGCTTACCGCAGAAGAGTGGAAGACAATTGACGCGGTGACCAGCCAAACGTGATTTGAGTAGGACCGTGATTCGGTTGTCGCGCGCCCGGACTGATCGTGTAACGATGTTACTTTTCGCTCCGGAAACTCGCGGTGACTTCCCGCGTCAATTGGTCCTGTTTTTGCGACCGCGATTTCAGTGTCCGCGCGAGGATTGATGATTGCCGTCGTCGGCCGTGGTGTGAAAGAAGACACCGCGGCGTTCGTTGGTGCGCGACGAATACAAGTTCGTGAAAGCGAGGACGCGTTCACCAGCACGCGAGTGCGCGTGTGCTCCCCAGCCAAGGGAAAGAAAGCAAAATGCCCGATGAGAAGCTCACCGGGCATTTAGTTCTGGCGACGTCCTACTCTCGCACGGCCTGTCGCCGTACTACCATCGGGGCTGCAGCGTTTCACTTCCGTGTTCGGAATGGGAACGGGTGGTGCCACTACGCTACGGTCACCAGAGCCGAGAAGCGCTTGCGCTGCTCGGCTCTGGTGCGTGATTCGAGATTCGTTGAATCTTTACATCGACAGACTGCCAAAGAGATCTGTGGCTACAACCGATTCACGATTCTCAGTTCACGATTCACGTTTTCAAAGAACCTCTGGTTCGCTGGCATCTACATACAGGTTTTCGGAAACAAATCCGCTGCAAACAGCGGACGCTACAACGTCTGAGTTTTAACTGAGATCTTCTGTCTCTTCTGTTTGCCGCTCCGCGAAAGCGCGGAACGGCTTAACAGAAAAGTAAAAGATCAAGCCGAACGGGTTATTAGTACTCCTGAGCTGAACACATTGCTGTGCTTGCACCCGGAGCCTATCAACGTGGTGGTCTACCACGACCCTTCAGGGAGATCTCATCTTGGGATAGGCTTGGCGCTTAGATGCTTTCAGCGCTTATCCTTTCCGAACATAGCTACCCAGCACTGCCGTTGACACGACAACTGGAACACCAGCGGTTCGTCAGACCCGGTCCTCTCGTACTAAGGTCTGAACCCCTCAAATCTCCTGCGCCCACAGTGGATAAGGACCGAACTGTCTCGCGACGTTCTGAACCCAGCTCGCGTACCACTTTAACCGGCGAACAGCCGGACCCTTGGGACCTTCTCCAGCCCCAGGATGTGATGAGCC
>JBARAJ010000123.1:0-9144 GCA_049791915.1 Candidatus Udaeobacter sp. | reverse complement strand
TGCTGCGCATCGGAGAAGTGCAAATCGCCGAGAGAGATGAAAATTACTTTGTGAAGGCAACGGCCGAGGGCGAACCGCTCGATGCGGGACGGCATCATCAACGCGCGGATGTGAAAGCGGTGACGCTTCACGATTTCTCTGTCGAGCGAACGGAGGGCGGCTGGAAGGCGAGAGTGCTTCTGGATATTTAAGGTGCTGTAGCGTGCGCTGTCTCAGCGCATCGGATTTCACAGCAAATGAGATCTCCGCTGAGGACAGCGGACGCTACGGCGATCCCACTTACTTTGCTTCCAGCGCGATGTAACCGCTGCGGCCCTGACTGTAAACGCGCATCAGAATCTTTTCGTTAGGCTTTAACTTCTTGCTGATCGCAAGCAGATCTTTCTCACTTTTCACCGGCTGCTTGTTCACTTCCTGGATCACGTCGCCTTCGCGAAGGCCGGATTTCGCAGCCGGCGACTCGGCACCAATGTCGGCAATCACCGCACCTTGAACGTCCTTTGGAAGATTAAGCGCGGTACGGACGTCGTCGGTAATGTTCGCAACTGCCACGCCGCCGAACACAGTTGTTTTTTCCGGCTGCGCGGTTTCTTCAGACGATGTCTCGGCGCCCTCGTCAGCAGCGCCGGGAGGCATTTCGCCAAGCTGGACGTCGAACGTTTTGCTCTGACCTTCGCGATTGATCTCCATGTGCGCCTTGGTCCCCGGCGCCATCGAACCGATCATCAAACGCAATTCGCGTGGATCATTGACTTTCTTCCCGTTCACCGCCGTGATCACGTCGCGGGTTTTAATCCCCGCTTTTGCCGCGGGAGCGTTTGGTTCAACCTCGCCCACAAGCGCGCCGGTCTGTTGCCCCTTGAGCTTCATCGCGTCCGCTATTTCCGGAGTGAGGGTTTGCACCGAGGTGCCGATGTACCCGCGCACGACCCGACCTTTGTCGCGCAAGCTCTGCATCACCTCACGCGCCAGATTTGCGGGAACAGCGAAGCCGATTCCCTGGTTTCCACCACTGCGGCTGAAGATCGCGGTGTTAATGCCGAGAAGCCGGCCCTCGATATCAACGAGCGCGCCACCGGAGTTGCCCATGTTAATAGCTGCGTCGGTCTGGATAAAATTTTCGTAATCAACAATTCCGATGCCGCCGCGGCCGACCGCGCTGATGATCCCCATCGTGACCGTTTGCCGCAGGCCGAATGGATTGCCGATTGCCAACACAATGTCGCCTGCTCGCGCTTTGTCGCTGTCGGCGAAGTTGACGGAAGGCAAATTGTTCTCATCGATTTTTAACAGCGCGACGTCGGTGCCGGGATCAGTGCCGACCTTTTTTGCCTTGAATCGGCGGAGATCGTTGCCAAGCCCGATCATTATTTCGTCCGCGCCTGAAACAACGTGATTGGCTGTGAGGATGTATCCGTCCGGGCTAACAATTACGCCCGAGCCGAGGCCTTGCAGCGTCTGTTTGGCTTGTCCTTGCGGAGCGCGTCCGCCGAAAAACTGGCGCAACGCATCGTCCGAAAACACCGTCTGTCCCCGCGAGACCGTCTGTGTGGTAAACACGGTCACAACACTCGGCGCGACCTTTTCCACAATCGGCGCGAAGGTCGTAATAATTCCCCCGCGCATCTGCGGCGGTTCCTGCGCTGCGATGGAAGATACGCTCGCGTGAACCCACGACACCGTAAGTGCCAATAGGGCGCACGATCTCAGAATTCCATTTTCCATAACAGCTTGCCTGCAAAAAAGAATCGGACGCACAGTCTCTGCCGGCTCTTTTTGATTTGGTGAGCCGATAGGAATCTCGACCGTTACGCGCTTGTCGCAACGGGCGCTGGTCGAGCCGGTCAAATAGAATGCGGCTGTAGCCGCGTCTCTGTGAGACGCGCGTCAACCGCACTTGCAATCGTTGCTTACGCTTCGCACAGCGAAGCGGCTACAGCGTTATGGGCGTGGCGGCGGTGTTGGCCGAGGGCGCGGGGTTGGCGTAGGTCGAGTTCCCGGTGGTGGTGTCGCCGTAGGAGATCCTGTGGCGGTGGCAGTCGCAGTAGCAGTAGCCGTTGGTGTCGCCGTAGGAGATCCTGAGGCCGTAGCAGTAGCAGTAGCAGTAGCAGTTGCCGTAGCCGTAGCCGTCGGTGTTGGCGTTGGCGTTCCACCGCCTTGGCAGAAGATTTCCATCGACATCAGTGGAGTGAGGCTGCTGTCATAGCCGCCTGAGAGCCAGATGCGGGTGGTGCCGTCAGTGTCGGTTGGGAAGTTACGCCGCGCAGTCGTGAACGGCAGGCCAATTGACCAGGAGTTAGAGCCCGGATCGTAGATGTCTACCTCGTTGGAGATCACAGTAAATGCTCCGCCCATGACCCACATCTGACCATTGACGTTCAGCCCGCGCGTGTTGCTTGTGGCCCGCGGTATGCTGGCGATGGTGCTGATGGAATCGGCCACTGGGTTATAGACAAAAGAGTCTGTCTCATCAGTCAGAACGCCGCCGGTGATATCAGCGCCGCCACCTGTGTAGATTAGACTGCCAATAGTGGTGGTCGGCAGGTAACCGAGCGGAACTGGCAGGGTGGCAGTCTTCTGTACCCAGCCCGCAGGGCTAGGCGTAAACTGCCAAATCTGGTCGATCCCGACCCCATCGGGAATGTCGAAACCACCCAGGATGACGAGCGTGTTGTTGAACACAGTGAAGCCACCAGGCAAACTGCTGCTGGCGCCAGCGCCAGGCGGCCAGGGAGCAGCAGTGACGGTGGTAATAACATCGGCGACCGGGTCGTATTGAAAGACGCGATCTGTAGCAGTGGTCGCCCCGCCGGCCGACCCGCCTACGCAATAGATGTATGGAGTTCCGGCATCCGCGAGCACGCCGCAAGCCATGTTATTCACCTGATTGTCAGGAAAGCTCGCTGACTTGGTGGTCCAACTGTTAGTGCCTGGGTCATACTCAAACGGGTGAACGATATCGTTACCCGTTCCGTCCATGCTGCGCCCGCCCATCGAATAAAATTTCCCATTGGCTTGGAAATACACGCCAGCCGCGCGCACTACGGTACTTGGCATGTCCGGACCGGCAGACCAGCCCGACGGTCCGCAACTACCCGAAACATTGACCACGCCGGTCATGCCAACAATGCAATGCACGATGCAGTGGTAAGAATAAGCGCCAGGCTCCGTAAAAGTGTGCGTATAAACCGTGCCTACGTTGGAGGTGGTTCCTGGGAAGCAGCTCGTATCATTAGGAGAACAATATTGCGAATCGGGCACGCAAGGAGGACCGCTGGTGACGCTGTGACCACTGGTGGCCCAGGTCCACCGCACCGTGTCGCCCACCGAGATGTTGACCGTGTCCGGCACAAACACATCGCCGCCCTGTCCCACCGCCACATCGACGATATTGCCGTTGGGTGATGCAATGCCGCTCACGGCAGGCTGGCCGTTTTGATCCAATATTCGGATCGGTGGCGCGGCGTGTTTTTGCGCAGGTATACTTATCCGCCTCTCGCCGGATTCAGCTCGCACCAAAAATCCGAGTGCAAAAATAGCAGTGATCCAAAAAATCAACCGTGCTGCATTAGATATTTTCATACTGTTGGTCCTTCTGTGCGCCAGCGTCCGGGATTTCATTGTGTCGAATCGCAGCTGACGCTTTGCGACTCAGTTGCCTGGGATATTGCGCAGGCGACTGCGAAAAAGACAAGCAGAATCTTTAAGCAACAGCGGCAAAATCTATCAATCGCTGCAACAAAAAGGTAACAGACCTGTTACCAGCGAGGTGTGAGCCGGGCGCTAAGCGATTCGATAGAAGCGTGTGATGTGGTTTAGCACCACGTCGGTAGCACTGATCCCCTCCCTTGCTTAAATCACGGTGCGCGAGCTCGCGACAGAACCTAAGGTATCGGGCGAGGCGCGGGTGTCGGACGCGGCCGTGCGACTGGAGTAGCTCGTGGAGTCGCCGTGGGTGTGACTGTGGGCGTTGGTGTCGGCGCCGGTCCGCCGCCGTTTGCGGTCCAGAGGATCGTGCCACTGTCGCCAACTGCGATCCCGTGCAATGCGTCGCTGGCGAAGGAAACGTCGTTGAGATCGGCGGAGGTCCCACTCATCTGGTCGGTCCAGGTAATTCCAGCATCAGTGCTATGTGAGATTCGTCCGCCCGCGCCCACGACAAACCCGCTGGTTGGCTGTGGAAAATCAATCCCTTGGATCGCCTAGTCGAAGAATAACGTTGACCAATTCATTCCACCATCAGTCGTGCTGGCGATGGCACCGCGTCCATCAAACACCGTTCCTGAAACAACGCCGGTGTTTTGATCGAAGAAGAAAAACGAAACGGCTACCGTTTGTGGTGCCCGATTTCTTGGAGCAGCTCTATCTGGATCTGCTGAATCTCAAATAGCCGGTTATACTGACGTCGCAACAGGTGATCGAGTTTCTCGTGCAAATGCCGAATCTCGAGCTCCGCTTTCAAATTCACCTTGTAATCATTTTCCGCCCGCAACCGGTCGCGCGCCTCGGAACGGTTTTGACTCATCATGATAACAGGCGCCTGCACAGCAGCCAGGCAGGAAAGGACCAGGTTTAACAGGATAAATGGGTACGGGTCGAATGACCGTGTCGCGAGCATGACGCCGTTGATGCCGATCCAGATGAGGATCACCACCCCAAACGTGATCAGAAATTTCCAGCTCCCGCCGAATTCGGCGATTCGGTCAGAGAGTCGCTCGCCAAACGTGAGTTTCCTTTCGAACTGCTTAATGATGTCGCTCGAAAGAATCTCATGCTGTTCCAGGCTTTCGATGACTTCCTGGTCGAGCGCGGAAAGCTCGCCAATCTCGTCTTCCAAAACTTCCTTGACGTACTCCTTCCGAAATTCGCCCAGATCTTCGAAGCAGATGAACGCTTTGCTGTCGATGTCGGGCACTTTCTTTTTGATGAACTCGAGCAGAGAGGGCCGAATCAATTCGGCGATCATTCCGGTGTTCGGCGACTTCGTTTTTTTGCAAATCTGACAGACTAATGACGCAGCTTGGCTCATTGAGATTTCGCCGCTGATTTAAACTGCTTCCGAGTGCCTTGTCGATTCCATCTTGCATCCACGATTGAAGCACCAGATCAGCGCTCGGAAACTGCCTGCTAAGAAGCCACCCCGGTTGCCCCTCACCTCAATCCTCTCCCCGCAGCCGGGGCGAGGCGGGAAAGCTCCAGCAGGGTTCGTCCCCGGTGCCGCGTGCCGCAACCACCCGTGCACCTCTCATGCGGGACAACGTCGTGCTTCGGGATAAGCATTCGGCGAAAGCTCGCCTCTCTCCTTGGGATCGCGACCGGGCGGAGCGTTGAGAGGATTGAGGTGAGGGATTGGACGAGCATGATTCTCAATCCTAAGCTCCCGCCATGGAAGAATCGGAAGTACCTCTCGAGCATTTGCATGAGGAGGTCCATCACAGCGCGGAACATAGCGGCGAAACGTGGATTTCGTGGGTGGCTTTGAGCACTGCGATTCTCGCCGCCCTCGCGGCGATCGCCGCGCTTCTTTCCGGTCGACACGTGAACGAGGCGATGATGAACCAAATCGAAGCGTCCGATCAATGGAACTATTACCAGGCGAAAGGCATCAAGGCTGCCGTGCTCGATGCTAAGATGTCGCTCGGCGGCGCGCCTAACGAATCGGACCAATCCAAACGCGATCGTTACGAGAAAGAGCAGGAAAAGATCAAATCTGAAGCCGAGCACAAGGAAGCCGCGGCGAAATCAAACTTCCGCGAGCACGAAGTATTCGCAGGCGGCGTGACCATGTTCCAAATCGCAATTGCCATCGCTGCGATCTCCGCGCTTACAAAAAGACGCAAAGTCTGGATCCTGAGTCTACTTTTCGGCGTAGCCGGCTGCGCCTTTCTCGTCCTCGCCGCGATCGCAAGATAGGCTGATTACCTCAATCGCCTACGAGCGGTTTGGGTGAAGGGCCTGCAAAAATTCGTCGCGGTGTTGTCCGTCGAAAGGCGTAACATCACGCCCGCGTCAAGTTCGTTAGGCGTCTCCCCCCAAAGCTCTACCTGACCCTCTTCCCTTGCTCGGTTGGCTCGTCACACCAGCATGAACTCCAGGGAATTCCAGAACCAATCCCGGCTCTATGTCATTGGCGCTTTGGAGGCGGAGTTCACCGCGTCTTTTCTGCGATCAATTCCTGAAAACAGGGATCGTTGCTGATTCCTTTGCTTTTGGTTTAGGCAAGGATAGGGAAACAGCAGGAAAGTTCGCCGTCCGAGTGCGCAAGCGGCCTCTCATGAAATAGTCGATCGCGACCTGGTCGGATCCGCGTTTCGATCGGCGAGAGCCCCGAGCAAACGATCAAGAAAAGGAACCTGCCTGGACTTTAATTTGCGTCTGGCAACTTTGTCGGAGAAGAAGCACGCCCGATCGACTTCTGGAAAGCTTTGGTATTTGCCAGAGCGCGGCGGCCATTCCAGCTCGAACAGATTTGATTTGCACTCGAACGGTTCCGGCAAATCTCCTTCGAACGCCCAGGCGTGCACAATCTTGCCGCCTTTTTGCTGGATCCAGCCGAGCTCAATCCACGGCTGAACATTTTCGGGACGAAATCCTACTTCCTCTTCAAATTCAATTTGAGCGCGCGTCAGTAAATCCTCTCCGGGAGCTGCTTCACCTTTGGGGATTGTCCAAACGTCGTCATCTTTGCCGACGAATAACGGTCCGCCGGGGTGCGCCAGCAGAACTTCGATTTCGTCATTCCTCCGGCGAAACATAAGCAGACCGGCGCTGATCCGACTTCGTGTTGGCATTGATTTTCCGGCCACCGTCTACTTTACCCCGGCCGCATGGGTCGCGACAGGCGCGACGCCTTTTTTGCCGCCCCAGAGGTGAAACGTGTAGGTGAAAACTATGTAGCCAAACAAATCGTGCTTCGGTCCGTTGTTGACGTAGAGCGCGGGATTGAACTGGAAATCCGGTGTGACGTTGCAGGTGAATCCGATCGTCGATGAATTTTCGGAGCCGCTTTGCCAATCGACCTGTAACCGCCATCTCGCGTTAAAGTCGTAGGCATAGCCGAGGATGGCTTCGTTTTTGTAGCCCGCATGAATGAAGCCGGCGCACACTTTGTTATGTTCTCCCCAATACCCAGCTTCGATAAAAGGCTGAGGATCTACATCGAGGTGTGGCGACCAATTTATGAACCCAATCGAAAGGAGATAAGGTTCTTTCCTTAACAACCCGATTTCCGTGCCCAAGATCCATTCGTCAGGCTGAAATCCGCGAAACACTGCTACCTCACCCCAATCAGTGAGGCCTAGCTCCGACTGCAATTGATACGGGTTCGCAATCCGCTTGTCCTGAATTTGAAAACTCAGAGAAAGATCTCCTGGCGATTCCAAATCCGGTGTCACTATTTGGCTTAAACCTTTTGTCGTCGCGAACGATCTTGGACCGCCGGCGAGCATGGCAAACATCGTGACTACGATAACGACAGAAAGCCTGGCTGTTTTGTGCGTCGCCGTGTTCATTGCTTAACTGCGCGAGTAAAACCGTTGTTTTCGAATTTGTCGATTCCATGTTGAACGCGAATCCGTCGTTTTGGCGCACCTCCCCCTTTGGGTAAGGTGTTTAGCGCCGAAGGCGCGACTTCAACTTCAGCCTGGGGCGTCGCCTCAGGGATTCGATTACAACAGCAACAAGCGCTGAAAGCGCGATTCAACCAGCCGCCGATTATCGAACTCGTGTCGAAAGTGAATCGCGCTTTCAGCGCTGGTAGATTCTTATTTCACCGATCCTGGGGGCGTTGCCCCAGGCTTGCCATGAGACGCGTCCTTGGCGCTAAACACCTGCTAAACACAGACGTGCCAGCTTTCGGGGTTGAACACGCTCTGCGCGATTTTAAGCTTGCCTCAATGCGCGTACTCGCCATCGACGCTTCTCTGCGCAACACCGGTGTCGCAATCGTCGACGCGAACAACGGCAAACCGCAGTCTGTTTATTTTGGAACCATCCACAACAAAAGCGCGATGCGTCCCTCATCCTGCCTGGTCTGCATCCGCGATCGGCTCGCCGAATTAATTCGCGAGCATGCACCGGATTGTTGTGCGCTCGAGTCGGTCATTTACGTACAAAGCTACAAGACCGCCATCATCCTCGGCGCGGCGCGCGGCGCGGCCATTCTGGCTGCCGCCGAAAACGGATTGCCGGTATTCGAATATTCGCCAAAACGAATCAAGCAATCCGCAGTGGGTCGCGGCAGCGCCGGCAAAAATCAGGTCGCGTTCATGGTGCGCGCGCTACTTGGTCTAACCGAAACGCCGGATGCCGACGCCGCAGACGCTTTGGCGATCGCGCTCACTCATTTGCGCATGCAGGAAGCAGCCGCGCGTGGTCTTCCGGGAGGAATACAAATATGAATGGAGGGGCGAACTCCCGTGAGCCGATGACGCAGACGCTGCCGCGTAAAACGCAGCCGGCGTCGCAGGAGTTCCGATCTCCAGATCTTCAGATCCATTGGCTTGGTCGGACGGAGTTCGGTCTCGCTCTTTCTCTGCAGGAAGAAATTGTCTCGAAAAAACGAGAAGATGGTTCCCGTCCGGACGAACTGCTTCTTCTCGAACACGAACCGGTTTACACAATTGGGCGCACTCCTGATCGATCCAGCTTGTTAGGCAGCGCGCATCTGCCGCACCCACTCTTTTCAACCAACCGCGGCGGGCAGGCGACGTATCACGGGCCGGGCCAATTGATGGGTTATCCGATTATCAACCTGCGTCGATGCGGCCAGGATTTACACAAATATTTGCGCTGGCTCGAGCAACTGCTCATCGATCTTCTCGCCCACTACGACATGGCCGCGCAGCGACGCCAATCGCTTACCGGCGTTTGGGTCGAAAATCGCAAGATTGCTTCAATCGGTGTCGGTGTTCGCCATTGGATCACCATGCACGGTTTCGCATTGAATGTGTGCAGCGATCTCTCGCCTTTTGATCACATTGTTCCGTGCGGAATCAATAACGTCGCAATCACATCGATGGAAAAGGAAACCGGTAGAGTGTTTACGGTTGCCGATGTTTCGACTGCCTTTGAAAAGATCGCGTCCAGGCGAATTTCTGATTTGCGAGTTGCTGAAGCATTGAGCGCCGTAGGCGCGCGATGTTT
>JBARAJ010000122.1:0-14347 GCA_049791915.1 Candidatus Udaeobacter sp. | reverse complement strand
AGAGTTGTTCCCGTCCGCCGTTCGCCATGAAAATGTATTTCCACTCGTTCGTCAGAACCATGATTTTGAAATCCTGTGAGCCGGGAACTTCAACCATCCCGATGAGATGCTGGCGCGGTGCGCATTCGCCTCGCAGCATTTTAAGAACGTCGATTCCCTCGCGCATCTCGCATGCGCCTGCGGCTCCCGTCGCAATGCCAAAAAGATCTGCCAGGCTTATAAATTCGGTTCGTTCGGCTCCCGCAGGCAGCGCGACCGGCCAACTGAGCAGCAAAGGAACGCGGCAGGCCGACTCAAAGAAGTTTTGTTTCTGCCAGCCGTGATGGTCGCCCAGCAGATCGCCATGGTCGGAAAAAAAACAGATCAGAACGTTCTCGGAGTTTGGTCGCGTTTCGACCGCATCGAGAATTCGCCCGAGGCAATAGTCCAAATAAGTGACCTCGCCGTAATAACGCGCCTTCACGATTTTAGTTAGTGCCGGCTTAATTGCGTCTGCCCAAATCGCGTGACGCATGAAAGGAATTTCTTCGTCAAGGTGATCTTCCTCGATTTTGCCGAGGACTGGTTCCGGCATTCGATCTGGATTGTACATCCGGTTGAAAGGAATCGGCGGAGCCAGTGGTGGATGCGGCCCAACGAACGACACAAATCCGAAGAACGGCCGCGAATCATCTGACTTTGTGATTTCCTCGATCGTGCGATCAGCCGTCCACCATTCGCCGCCTAAATTCGCTGGAAGCGGACTGCGTTGTGGAATGTAAAACATCTCAGTCCGTTCGCCCATCGGTTGCTCGAGGAAATCGAATTCCGGATGCTCCCGCGCCAGCCACGAACCGTAATCATCGCCTTCGCGATTTGGTGGATGGTAAGTTTCCTCGCAGCGCCACAACGTTTCGAAACCGAGGTCTTCGTCCCACGGATTTGTATGGAACTTTCCGACTCCAAAAGTTCGATAGCCAAGGCACGACATCGTTCGGCCCAGGTAAGGTCCACAACGCGCTTCCATCTCCACGGCTTGATCCGCCACCGCGTGCGCCTTCGCATTAGTGAACACTCGGGTCGTCGCCGGCTCGCATCCGGTGCGGATTGTGTAGCGCGCGGCAACGCAAACCGGGCAGGTCGCATACGCGCTCGAAAAACTGATTCCCCTCCGCACCAGCCGATCCATGTTCGGCGTGTAAATCTGCGAGTTCCCGAGCGCAGCGATCGTATCGAACCGCTGCTGGTCGGTCATGATAAACAAAATGTCGGGCCGGGTCATGATGTCATTCTGAGCAAAGCGAGAATCTCGGATCAATTTTGGATCATTGCCCGAACAGAAGCGACCAGAGATGTTTCACTCCGCTCAACATTACAGCGCTGTTTTAGGATTCTTCTAGCCGCTCGCGATCTCGCTTCCCGTCAGGCGGCGAAACGCCTCGACATACTTCGCCGAACTTTTTTCGATCACTTCTTTCGGCAGACGCGGGGCAGGGGGACTCTTGTCCCAGTCGAGGGTTTCCAGATAATCGCGCACAAATTGCTTATCGAAGCTCGGGGGACTCTGCCCGACGGTGTACTGATCCTTTGGCCAGAAGCGCGATGAATCCGGTGTCAGACATTCGTCGATCAAAAGCAAATCTTCATCGACATTGCCGAACTCAAATTTCGTGTCTGCGACGATAATTCCACACTGATCGGCGTGTGCGCGGCCGCGCGAATAAATGTCCAGGCTGAGCTTTTTCACGCGCTCGGCTAATTCGTCGCCGAGAATCTCGGCGCATCGTTTCATGTCGATGTTCTCGTCGTGACCGGTTTCGGCTTTCGTCGCCGGGGTGAAAATTGGTTCCGGCAATTGCGACGCCAGCTTGAGTCCCGCCGGCAGTTTAATCCCGCAAACGCTCTGCGATTCCTGATATTCCTTCCAACCGGAACCAGCCAGATAACCACGCACCACGCATTCCACCGGTAACGGCTTGGTTTTCTTTACGATCATGGAGCGCCCGGCGAGCTGCTCGCGGAACGGCTGCAGTTCCTTCGGAAATTCGTCGAACGTTGCCGTGACAAAGTGATCGCGAATGTCGTCGAATCGCTTAAACCAAAACGCGGAAATCTGATTCAGCACTGCGCCTTTGTAGGGGATCGGATCGGGAAGGATCACGTCAAACGCCGAGATCCGATCCGTGACGACAAAGAGCAGTGTATCGCCCAGATCGAACACTTCGCGCACCTTGCCGCTGCGCAGTTTCTTAATTCCGTGAAGATCGATTGAGGATTGCGGAGATGTTTGCATATGAGAAACAGCGAACGTTCAACGTTTGCTGCCAAGCGTCTAGTAAAAACGACGAGCGGCTGCGACAAGGCCTGCAAAAATCAGCCGCGTAGATCGAAACAACGCTGCATGTCGTAGACTCGATAGCCGTTGGACTCGAATGCCGGCTGATCGCGAAACTCGGGTGGCCAGACGTTGAGATCACCTGGATGAGCGATGTACCAGCGGATCCCAGTTTCGTGGACGCTGCGCTGCAAATCCGGAACGTTTGTGGCCTGCTGCAAACTTTGAAACTTGTGTAGCTGTTCTTTGTAAGGGGATTCCCGGAAGGCCTTACTTACTCTCGTCCAAATATCAAGTCTGGCTGCAAAAGAAGGCCGTTCACTCAGCGCGCTAATGGTCAGGAATTGGTCCAAATGCGAATCCTGGACCACCGCATTGATCGGAGGCTGGCTCCTGATGTAGCGTGCGCACTCGATCAGGCCGCGATCTACACGAAAAGGGGAATGTACGTTCTCTCCCAACCATTTACCGCGTTGCAATCCAGAACCATAACACACCGGAAGCAGCGTCAACACGATGGTACTAACAACGATGATCCTCGTCCACAGCTGCGGACGACTTTCAGACACCAGAACAAAAAGACGCCCTGCAGTCAGCGCGCCCACCAGCCAGTACGCCCACACGAACGGGTGCTGTATGAATTCGTACGCATTATCCAACGCCCCATGTCTACTCAGGCCAAAAGTCATTAGTAACAGAAGAGCTATCGCGCCTGCGGAGAGTCCTTCCGATACCCGCCATGTCTTTCGCCACGCCGCGAACAGCCAAACAAGTGGAGCGACAAACGCGAAAAATCCCAATGCGTTAGTCAGGAGTAACCCGACCGCCCGCAGCAGGTGGGAAGGAAATGGATGCCCAACTCGAAAAACCTGGTACCAGCTTTCGACACGCGTGCCCCTCGCCATGTTTGCCAATAGTTTCCAATACCAATCGATATCGGAGAAATCAAAGCCCACACTAGGTCCAATGTAAAAACGGTTCGCTAGCGGGAGCAGGGCCATTCCAGCAGCCATACAGCCCCCAAGAACGAGCCATTGCCAGCGTTTGCGCGGTGGCCAGGCGACAATAGCAAAGGAAAGCAGCAGCGGAAATGCCGCAGCGAAAATCTGGATTTTGAAGACAGCCACGAGCGCACCTAGTAGCACCCCCGACGCTATCCAGAGACGCCGCCCTTCGCGTGTCCCCTGGACGACGAGTATCAGTGCTGTTCCAGCGATGGCGACACCGTAGAGACCTCCAGGAGAAATGTGCTGGAGCCAGAAATAACCGTAAGTAGGATGGGCGACGTTTAACAACCAGGCGTCAGGTATCAGGAAGGCGGCTGTGAGGGCCACCAATCCCGCGCTTTGATTCCACATCGCTCTGCCTAGGGCATAGCTGACCAACCCGGTAAGAAATGACCCGAACGGCGCCCAGAAACCTACTACAGTCTCATAAGTCGGCAGGTTCCCCACTTTAGCTAAACACAGCGCCACGGAGTAGCTGGCGTAATGATAGAAGGTTGTGGGAAAACCCTTCCACTCATAGTTACCAACGTGGAACAAGGTTTCGGATCCCAAACTGCGCGCAAGTATGGTGGCGTGAAAGAAAAAATCCGACCAAGGCTTGAACACAACATCATCTTTGACCGTAGTCATGGGCGAAATGAGATCTTGAGACCAACCGGTTGCTGCAATGAGAGAAACAATTACGCTTAGCAGCCCTAAAGCAGAAAGCGGATCGCGCCGGTGACCCGGAAGAAGTTTGGGGATGCTTGCGACTGCGATCAGAAGCACGATCAGCAAAACCCATAGCGAGACTGGTACGAAGAACTTCCAGCCCATTACCGCAACTGAGACAACGGTAACTCCTAAGAGAAAGTCGAGCGCGAAGAAGGAGGGAAAACGGAGAGCGGCTGTGACAATCGCGCCGGCTCTAAGCAGAACCCATGGTAGTGTGAACAGAAAAACGACGGTACCAAAGTTAAGGCTCTTACTCGCAAGTGTTATCCAAACGATAAGGAAGGCGGATATGACAAGACAGGCCAGTAACCCGTAGCTGTCGAACCTACGTGCGAGTTGTTGCTCTTGCTGGTCCGTGGTCGCCAGCTGCCGGGTATGACTCATCGCGCCCGCTTAAGCATCGCCTGTTTGGCAACGAAACGCCCGCACGGCGTCGATTACCTGGCTCTGCTCCGAACTGCTCATTCCGGTGAAAAACGGAAAACGCAAAAGCCGATCCGATAAATCTTCGGTAACCGGACAATCGCCCTGGCGCCCGCCAAACCGCAGGCCCATAGGGGACAGATGTAGCGGCAGATAATGAAAAACAGCCAGAATCCCAAAACCTGCGAGATGCGAGATCAACGCCTGCCGGCTGGCTAATGACGGCATGATCACATGAAACATGTGGTAACTCTGTTCGCACTGCGGCGGGACGACCGGAAGCCTGACCCGATTCGTTTCAGCCCACGTAGCTAGCTCGCTCGCGTACTTTTCCCAGATTCTGCGCCGACTCTCTTGAATCCGGTCGCGGTGTTCCAGTTGTGCTCGGAGAAATGCCGCCAGCAGCTCCGAAGGCAGATAACTCGAGCCGACATCGGTCCAGTTGTATTTGTCGACTTCGCCGCGAAAAAACCTGCTCCTATCAGTGCCCTTTTCACGAATGATTTCCGCGCGCTCGTTGAATTGCGCGTCATTGATCAGCAGTGCGCCGCCTTCTCCGCAGGAAAAATTCTTGGTCTCATGAAAGCTAAGAGTTGCAAGCTGCCCAAGTGTGCCCAGGTACCGTCCGCGATATTTCCCATAAAGACCATGCGCATTGTCTTCGACCACTGGGATCGCGTGCTTGCGTGCGATAGCCATGATCGTTTCCATTTCGCATGCGACACCCGCGTAATGCACAAGAAAAATCGCCTTCGTACGGGCGGTAATACGTTGCTCGATTTGGCTCTCATCGATATTCAGCGTATCGGCGCGGATATCAACGAAGACAGGTTTGGCGCCGCGCAGAACGAACGCATTCGCCGCAGAGGGAAACGTGAATGAGGGAACAATAACCTCGTCTCCGGGGCCGATGTTTAGGAGCAGCGCGGCCATTTCCAGCGCGTGAGTGCACGACGTAGTGAGGAGAGCTTTCTGCACCCCTAACGACTGTTCGAGAAGTCTGTGACATTCTGCGGTGAAGCTGCCGTCACCGGACAATTTCGGCGTGGCGATCGCGGCGCGGACGTAATCTATCTCATCGCCGGTGGCGAATGGACGGTTGAATGGGATGCGAATCACTGTGCAGCCTCCGGCCTCTTTGCGACCAGCAACAGCGAGCCTCCCACCGGAAAAGAAAAGCCACTTTTAATCATCGCGCGCTCTGCTCCCAGTATTCTCTCGAATACGGCGTTGAGAGACCGATTGATTTCGAATTGCTTCCAGGGCTGAAAATCAGAACGGCCATTTCGTCCGATCCGCGAGAAAATCATCCCTGGGAGAAGCAGAGACACGAAAGAAGTCATTCGTTGGATGTTGAAACCGGCGCGTTCGATTTTTGTCCGCAACTCGCGGCGGCTGTAGCGGCGCTGGTGCATTGAATGCTCGTCGATAGAGCTCCACAAAAACCGATGTTGCGGCACGGTAATGAGAAGACCTCCGCCAGGTCGCAACGCCCTGAAGATTTGCCGCAACACGACCTCATCCTCGGGGATATGTTCGAGAACGTCGAACGCTCCGATGACGTCGAACTCATGCTCGAAAGGGAGTTGGCGCGCATCCATTTGATACAGATCAACACCGGGCAAACGCGCCCGTGCAAAGGCCAGACCATCGCCGAAAATCTCGCTTCCCGCCAAACGGAGACGCGGCGCGGCTTCCCGAAGGCCTTTAAGAACAAATCCAGTTCCGCAGCCAACTTCCAGGAAACTTTCGGCATCCGGGAAATACGCGCCAAGCGCCCATTGAATAAGCTGGTTGCGCGCGCGAAACCAGAAGTTGCTTTCCTCAATGCTTGCGAGTTTTGCAAAATACTCCGGTTTGAATCCGTTGTCTGGCGCGTTCTCGGTAAAACACAGTATCTCGTTTTGCGAGATTGGCCGATACCGGCATTGCGGACATTCCCAAGTGTCGTTCTCGAAGCAACACGCGCATGCCAGGCAGCGTTTCATTTTCCATTTAATCCTGCAGCCATTTATGAAAGGAGTGTCTTACGCCTGCGACTTTCCAGCCGAGTTTTTGCTTCGTCCTGCCAATTGGATAGTGGTGGACGTGCGCCGGTCCGTCGAGGTGATTGGCGAACTTCAGCGCCATTCGCGTCCCTTCGAAAGTCAGCGTGGTATACAGGCCTCGGCCAAAAAAATCCGGGTGTATCGCTGCCAGGGTGCAATGCACGAGGTCGAACGAATGTTTCATCTCCAGTGCAGACGCCTTTTTCCACACGGAGTAACCGGCAATTTGGCCGTCGACCTCGGCGATTAGAATCCAATCCGCCGCGCCGCTAAAGGAAGAGCGGACCCATTCCTGATACACCTTTCTGCCGGTTTCAGGGGGGAGTTTGGGGTCTGCGTTGTATCTGCCAAAATGATTCGCGAAGGCTTTTTCAGTGAGCGCAAGGAGTTCAGACAAGTCCTCCGGATTGGCCACACGCATATACAATCCGTCGAGCGGTTTGGGCGCGCTGATTCCCTCAAACGGCGTGCCCGTAGAGTCAAAGAGAAAATCCACAATCGTATCCATGAGAAGGAAGCCGTGCCGCTCAAGCGCATGAATCGATGGAAATTGAAGAGGTTGAACCTTGCCCATCACACAGTGGATGCCACGACCTCCGGCATGCTGCAGGACTTGGTCAAGTAACTCGTCGAGCCTGCGTGAGTCTTGCGTGCCGCCGATGCCCACGAGGTATTTTATGAAGGCTACCGGTTTGCCAATCACTTTCGTGTCCCATGGCGAATCGCCGTAAAGCACAAGACCGTTGATGCCGTCCGCGTCACGCGACACAAATGCGGTCGAGGATTCGTCCGCCAGTTCCCGAGCGATGTCGTCCAGCCAGTAGCCCTCAATCTGATCGCGCTTCAGATACGATAGATGAGGCAGCGGCTTGTGCGTGAAGCGCGGCAGCGCCTCCCTCAATTCGTCAATCGCCGCCAGATCGATTCGCGCGATCATGGGGCGATCATCGGAAGTCCTTTGTATCGCCGCTAACGCCTCGAATAACGTAAACCGGACGATTCATCGTCCGAAAATGGATGCGGGCGAGGTATTCGCCAATTACACCGAGAGCGAAAAGCTGCGCGCCTGAAAAGATGGCAATAATTGAGGCCAGAAATGGAAATCCGGGAATGCTGCCCTCGAGCAAGTAACGCCCCACAACATAAACGAACACTCCAATACCAAATAACGTGCAGCCAAATCCAATCAGACTGGCAAGTTGCAGCGGCACCGTGCTGAAGCCAGTCATCATAGTCAGTGCGTGACGCACAAGGGTTGTGAACGTGTAGTTTGAGCCGCCGCAATAACGCTTCTGAAAAGGAATCTTTGTTGCAGCGAAGCGGTTCGTGGCCCATGTGAGCAAGACGTCGATGGAAACAAAAGGCGTCTGGTAGCCCGCAAATGCCTCGCGCAATTGCGTGCGGAAAACCCGGAAGGCGCTCACGTTTTTTGCCACCTCGCTACCTACCGCCGTTCGTAGCGCCAGTCGCGTAATGTGTGATGCGAGGGCGCGCATCAATCCGTTCTGCTCCTCCTCGGGTGCGCCGTAAACGACATCGAATCCTTCGTCCAATCGCGCGAGCAGTCGCGGGATTTCCTGGGGTGGATGTTGCAGATCGTCATCCATCGTCACGATGACTTCGTATCTTGCCGCGCGAATGCCGCAAAGCAGCGCGTTATGTTGGCCATAGTTGCGCATCAGGTTTAAGCCACGCACTGCCTGCGAGCGTGAAGAGAGTTCTGAGATTACCTCCCAGCTTCGGTCCCGGCTGCCATCGTTAACCAGAATGATCTCATGCTGCACGGCGACTCTTGGCAACACTTCGCCAAGACGCCGGCACAACTCAGCCACAGAACCCTCTCCGTTGTAAACTGGCGTGACAACGGAGATGGAACGCTGCTCAGACAGTTGCAACGGTAAGTCCATTTGTGGGCAGGCCTCGGAAGCTATGGGACGAGTGGGATTTCGTCAAAGCAAGGCGGCATTGCGAAGAAGAGTTTGACGTTGGACGTTGACGTCCTTTTATGCCGGGAATTGTTGTAAAACCGCGCGCGCGAATATTGCATGGACACGACTGGGTGTTTTCCAGCGAGGTCCTGAAGGTTTTTGGAAAGCCGGCCGACGGCGACGTCGTTTCTCTCAAAGACGGCAAAGACCATTTGATTGGGAGCGCCATTTACAATTCGAAATCGCAAATCGTTGCGCGCCGTTTTTCGCGGCGCCGCCAGGACCTTGATCAGGATTTTTTTCGGCGCCGTATCGCGCAGGCTTCCGAATACCGGGACCGGCGAAACATCGATGCAAAGCTGCGCCGCGTGGTGTGGAGCGAAAGTGACGGTCTTCCGGGCGTGATCATCGATCGTTACGGCGACGATTTCGTCCTGCAAACGCTCACACTGGCGATGGACATGCGAAAGGATTTGATCGTGGATGCAATCGA
Source organism: Candidatus Udaeobacter sp. (assembly GCA_049791915.1). GTDB lineage: Bacteria > Verrucomicrobiota > Verrucomicrobiia > Chthoniobacterales > UBA10450 > Udaeobacter. The sequence goes on along the minus strand of JBARAJ010000122.1, from coordinate 5,420 downwards.
GCATGTCTTTTGCAGGGCAAGCGTTCCGCCTGCCGGGACCGAGCGACTGGCAGACGGAGCGCCTGCCCGACAATCATTCTGCATCATCGAACGAAACGATGCGCCGGTTCGCAAGGCGGAGGGATTGGAATTACGCAGCGGCGTTCTGCGCGGAACTGCATCGCAAACCCTGATCGAAGTCGAAGGTGTGGAGCTCGAAGTCGATTTCTTGCGCGGGCACAAGACCGGTTTCTATCTCGATCAAAAGCAGAATTACGGAATTGTCGCGGACTACGCTCGCGACCGGCGCGTCCTGGATTGCTTCACAAATCAGGGCGCATTTGCATTGACCTGTGCGCGCGCAGGCGCAACGGAAGTAACCGGTATCGAAGAAAATTCGGAGAACATTTCCGCCGCGAAACGAAACGCTGCGTGCAATGAGCTGAAAGTCGAGTGGGTGCAGCAGGATGTATTTCAATTCCTGCGCGGAGCCGAAAAAGCAGGCGCACAGTATGATCTGATCGTGCTCGATCCGCCTTCGTTTACGAAGACGAAGAGCGGCGTGCGAGACGCATTGCGTGGCTATCGGGAACTGCACATGCGTGCATTCAAGCTCTTATCGAAAGATGGTTTACTGGCGACTTTTTCCTGCTCGCACCACGTTACTGATGCAGTGTTCTCGGAAACAATAATCGCCGCACTTGTGGACGCGCGTCGCTCCGCGCGGCGCCTGCGCCGGTTCGAGCAGGTGCCGGATCATCCGGTTCTGCCGACCGTTCCTGAAACCGAATATTTCAGAGGTTTTCTTCTCGAGATGATGCCGGGGCGCTAAAAACAAGGAATGACGGCTTCCCCATCCGTCACCTTTAGAATCGACGACTGCCCAAGCCGTCGTTCCTTGTGTCATTCTTTCTTCAAAAATTTTTGTGCGCCATCGATGGAAATCTCTGGAATTCTCGAACGAGCCACTTAATATCCGCTACGGCGAGCCGGGACGGCGACGCGATTGTCATGGCAGAAAAACCTCGACCGATTGAACAAATGCTCGAACTGTCCGAGGAAACGCCGACTGCCGAGCATCTGGATAATCAGGTGCAAAAAGCGCAGGAGCAACTGCTCCAACTCAAGCGCCAGCAGGAGCAGATCGAAAAGCAAAAACGCGAACTGGAAGAGCTGAGCCGGCGTCAGGACGAATTGGAACAGGGCCGGGGGGAAATGACCGATAAACTGACGCGCGCGCTGGTTGTGCTCGAACGCGAAGCGTACAACGCGCAAAGCAGGCTCGAGCAAATCCGCGTGGCACGGGAAAGTTTCGCCCAACATTTGGAATTGGTCGAAGCGATCGATCCGAGGAACTGGAATCCATCGGATTTGCACAAGGAACTGAGCCGCGCGTTAAGCACGGTGGACGACGCCCGTACGGAGTACAACGAACACCGCAGCCGGTTGCAAGCAGGCGGCAGCGGTAACGGCGAGCAGTCGCTCCCGGATACTGCTTCGGGCGCTTACGAAAACCCCGATGGACGCTCATTTTCCGAATGGTTGCAGATCGGCCTCGCGCTTAGTTTGCCGCTGATCATCTTTGGCGCCATTGGCATCGCCATTTTTGCTTGGCTGGCCAGTCGGTGATGGCGATGTTTCGGCGTTCGCGCAAACCGGCCCCGCCGCTTCACCGCAAGAAGCAAGAAATAGCGCAACAAGAGGCGCAGTTGCGCGAGAAGGTCGAAAGCCTTGAGCGCATCGTCACGCAATCGCGGGCCCCCGCACAGAAGAAATCTCCAGCGCGAAAGCCGGACCGCGGCGCAACCAACAATGTTGTCGAAAAGCGATTTCACGTCTCAATCGCAATGGAAACCCCGCAGGTTTTTGACACTGATCGAAGGGAGCGGCGGCCTCGTGCTATGCGCAAAGAGCGTCGGCAGGGGCGGATCGTCTTTCTGATTCTTTTAGCCGCCTTAGGAGTCGCGGTGATGTTGCTCATCAGCCATTTGCATCCCTGAGCGTCTGACATGGCTGGAAATTCGGATCTCGATGTTGCGTACGTTGCCAAACTGGCGCGGATCAATCTGACAGAGGACGAGGCGAAAATTTTCCAAAAACAACTCGATGACGTGCTGAAGTACGTCGAAAAACTTCGCCAGGTGGACGTGACTGGCGTTGACGCAGTCGCGCACGGGCTTCCGGTAAATGTGTTCCACGCCGACGCGCCGCGCGACTGGTTCACAGCGAAGCAGGCGTTAAGCAACGCGCCCCGGCAGGCAAACGGCCTTTTTGTCGTCCCTAAAGTGGTGGAATGATCGGGAACGAGTTGCTGGCGCTGAGCATCGCCGACCTGCAATTACTGTTGCGTCGCCGCGAAGTTTCGCCGCGCGAAGTGATCGATACCTTGCGAGAGCGCATTGAAGCGGTCGATGGAGACATCGGCGCATATCTTTCGCTCGACATCGAAGCTGCGATGAAAGAGGCGGAGCACGCGAACGTCGATCTTCCTCTCGGCGGGATTCCGATTGCGATCAAAGACATCATCAACGTGATGGGTCAGCCGTGCACGTGCGCGTCGAAAATCTTGAACGGCTATCGCGCGCCGTACGACGCCACAGTGATTCAAAAATTGCGCGCAGCGGGCGCAATTCCATTCGGCAAAACCAACCTGGACGAGTTTGCCATGGGCTCGTCCACGGAGAATTCCGCGGTGAAATCGACGCGCAATCCGTGGGACCTGTCGCGTGTGCCGGGAGGATCCAGTGGCGGTTCGGCAGCGGCAGTTGCCGCGGATGAAGCCTTCGGCGCGCTCGGGTCCGACACTGGCGGTTCGATTCGGCAACCGGCTGCGCTATGCGGTGTCGTCGGGCTCAAGCCAACTTACGGCCGAGTTTCTCGCTTCGGCCTTGTGGCGTTTGCGTCCTCGCTCGATCAAATTGGACCGGTAACAAAAAATGTGCGCGACGCTGCGCTGATCATGAACGCTCTTGCTGGTCATGATCCGCAAGATTCAACATCCCTCAACGAGGCGGTACCCGATTACGTCGCCGACCTCGAAAACGATTTGCGCAGCGTACGACTGGGCGTGCCCAAGGAATACATGATCGAAGGAATCGATCCGCAGGTGCGAGGTGCAATCGATACCGCAGCGAAACAGCTCAATTCTCTTGGAGCGGAAATTGTTGAGGTCTCGTTGCCCAGCACTGAATACGCGGTCGCGGTTTATTACATTATTGCCACCGCGGAAGCTTCCGCGAACCTCGCTCGCTTCGATGGCGTGCGTTACGGGTATCGTGCGGAAAATCCCAAAGACGTGTTCGATCTTTATGGCCGCACGCGTGAGGAGGGTTTCGGTCCGGAAGTAAAACGGCGAATTATTCTTGGCACTTACGCTTTGAGCCTCGGTTATTACGATGCCTATTACCTGCGCGCGCAAAAAGTACGCGAGCTGATTCGCCGAGATTTCGCGAGGATCTTCGAAAACGTCGATGCTTTGATCTCGCCGACTTCACCCATAGCAGCATTCAAGTTAGGCGAACGCGTTGCGGATCCATTGCAAATGTATCTCGCCGACATTTTCACGATCGCAGCCAACTTGGCCGGCATTTGCGGAATCAGTGTCCCGTGCGGTTTCGCCGAACTGGACGGACATCGTCTGCCGATCGGTTTGCAGTTGTTAGGCAAACCGCTGGATGAAGCGCGCATTTTGCAGACCGCGCACGCCTACGAACAAAACACAGACTGGCACAAAGCGCGTCCGCCAATCGCCTCGAAGGCGCCGAAAGCCTAGCAAGCTCGGCGCAATAGGTCAGCCGATCCGTATAAGTCGTCGAAAGCGGCGGAGAACCGCCGCACTCCAAAACGCAAGCGATAAAATGCGGTTGGATTCACGGCCACGTTTTGGAGTGCGGCACTGCTGTGCCGCTTTTCGATCGCTGCAGGCTACGTTTGTCTGTATCAGCTTGTTAAGCGCGTCGCTCCCGAACCGATTGCAGAATCTCGGCAATGGCATCGGCGCGCAGTTTAGCGCCGAGATTGCCTTTGCCATGAACGCGGACGCTCACGGCGTTGGCTTCCATATCCCGTTTTCCGATCACGAACATGGTGTGCACTTTCATTTGCTCGGCCCGCTGGATTTTGCCGTTGATTTTGTCGGAGCTTTCGTCGAGTTCCGCGCGGACTTGCTGGGCGCGTAATTCCTTCAGAATCGATCGCGCGTAATCGAGTAACTTCGGGTCATCGGCGATCGTGAGAATGCGCACCTGTTCCGGAGACAACCAGAGCGGGAAATTGCCGGCGTAATGCTCGATCAAAAATCCGATAAAGCGTTCATGCGTGCCGAGCGGCGCGCGATGGATGCAGATCGGGATCTTCTCGGTGTTGTCGCGATCTTTGTAGCGAAGATCGAAAGAACGCGGTTGCGCGAAATCCACCTGGTTGGTCGCGATGGAAAACTCACGTCCGATCACGCTCCACGCTTGCACGTCGATCTTCGGTCCGTAAAAGGCGGCTTCGTTCGGTACTTCGACATAATTGATTCCAGAGTCTTTTAACACGCGTCGCGTCATCTCTTCAGTCTGTTTCCAGAGCTCCGGTTCATCGACAAATTTCTCGCCAAGCTTCGCTGGATCATGCGTCGAGAAACGCATCAGATATTTGTCGATCCCGAACAGCTTGAAATAATTCAGATACATCTCGTTCACCGCGTTGAACTCGGCTTCAAACTGCTCAGGCGTCATGTAGAGATGAGCATCATTCATCTGGAGTGAGCGCACCCGCATCAGTCCGAAAAGCTCGCCGCTCTTCTCGTAGCGATAATCCGTCCCGTACTCCGCCAGCCGCAACGGCAGATCGCGATAACTCCGAGGCACCGCCGCAAATAACTTGTGGTGATGCGGGCAGTTCATCGCTTTTAGGTAGTAGCGATCAGGACGCTCCAAGCCCTGCTTGATCAGATGGGTTAAGCCAAGCTCTTTAATGTTCCCGGCGATCTTTTCCGCGTGTTCGGGGGATCGAGATCGCACGTACTCTTGCAGCATTTCAAGCGGCGTCTTACCGTCATCTAGCGCGGCACGGTATTTCTCTTTGCCACCGAACAGTTCTATGAACAGCGCTTCCTCCGATCTCTCTAGACCTCCTTTTAAACTCGGCAATTGCGCGCGATACTCTTCGTGTTCAAAAATCTCCATCGGCGGAAACATCGATTCCGCATAGTAGGGAAGGTGACCGCTCTTTTTGTACAGGCTTTCTCGAGCGATGTGCGGAGTGCGCACGCGCTGATAGCCGGCGGCGAACTCAGTTTCTTTCGCGAGTTTTTCTAATTCCTCGGCGATGACTGCGCCACGCGGCAGGAACATCGGCAACCCCGGCCCAACATCGTCGTCGAAAACAAAGAGCTCGAGTTCGCGTCCCAGCTTCCGGTGGTCGCGCTTCTTCGCTTCCTCGAGCATCGCGAAGTA
>JBARAJ010000121.1:0-4278 GCA_049791915.1 Candidatus Udaeobacter sp. | reverse complement strand
CGGCGTGCCTTCTTCGGCTGCACCGTCCACGTCGACCGGAATCATTTGGCCGTGCCAATGAAGTTGTTCGGGCGTGTCTGTGTCGTTGAAAATGTCCACCGTAACCGACTCGCCTTCTTTGAAGCGCAGCAGCGGTCCTGGGAATTGTCCGTTGTACAAACTCGTGGAAACGATTTGATTCGGAGCCAGGTCAATCAATCCCGTGCCGATGCGCACGGTGTAATCGGCTTTGCTTTCAGGCTGCGGACCCGACTTTTGGCTTTCTGCCGCGCTCGCGGTTTTCACCAACCGCGTGGACGTCGTCAGTCCGACTCCGGCCAAGCCAGCAAGTTTAATAAAATCGCGACGCGGCAGTCCTGATTCAACACTTCGTCTCATAGAAACGATTTGAAAGCATAAGTCTGCAATCTTGTTGTGGCTATCACTCGAAAGAGAGAGCCTGCGACTGGCTCTGACATTGAACGCAAATGTTCCCAATCCGCTGTAGCAGCGGCAAACAGCGAAAGCGTACGGTTTGCTCTTGGGAGACTACACTTCGATGCACATCGGGATTCTCGCTGAGTTCCCGGGGGGATCTTAGAATTTGATCGAGCAAACGCGCGAACCAGCTTAAACGAGATTAGAAACAACACAGATTTTTATGAACTCAGCTGGAACGGTTTCGGTGAGATGGAGAAAACCAGGGTCCTTATCGCCGGCGGGTTCGATCTGAAATGGACGAGGCGACACAGAGAACCCCCACTGAGTTGACGAGCGTCCACGCCGCGCGACGCAAATCTGCTTATGTGATCGCGCTCTGCTCCGTAGCCGCGATCGGAGGCTTCCTGTTCGGCTTCGATAGCGGCGTGATTAACGGCACTGTTGACGCGCTGGGAAAAGCCTTCGGCACTGATGCGGCTGGGACTGGCTTCGCCGTTGCATCAGTGTTGCTCGGCTGCGCCGTTGGCGCCTTCGGCGCAGGCAGACTTGCGGACTCTCTCGGGCGTCGCCCGACAATGCTCTTGAACGCGATCCTATTTCTCGTGACCGCTGTGGCGACAGGTGCCGCTAACTCCGCCGCGTTTTTCATCGCGGTGCGGATCACAGCCGGACTGGCAATCGGCGGCGCCAGTGTATTGGCGCCGATGTACATCGCAGAAGTCGCTCCGGCGCATATGCGGGGCCGCCTGGCCTCGTTGCAGCAAATGGCCATTGTGGTGGGGCTGTTTAGCGCATTTCTAAGCAATGCGATTCTCGCGAGGGTTGCTGGTGGAGCTGGTGAGATCTTTTGGTTTGGGGCGCCGACATGGCGCTGGATGTTTTGGATGGAGGCAGTGCCGGCTGTCGCATTCTTGTTAGGCAGCATGACAATTCCCGAGTCGCCGCGCTATCTGGTCTTTGTCGGCAAACACGAGCGAGCGCGCAAGGTCTTCACGCGAATTGGCGGCGATGCCGATCGACTAGTACGTCAGGTCGAGCAAACCCTCGAAGCCGAACGCCGCCCCAGGATGTCGGATCTTATTATTCCCGGCACGAGACGTGTCGCTCCGGTGCTCTGGGTGGGAATGGGTTTGGCTGCTTTCCAGCAATTCGTTGGTATCAACATCATTTTTTATTTCGGTGAGATTTTGTGGAAAGCAGCAGGTGCAACCGAACAGTGGGCTCTGCGCATTAACGTTCTCACCGGCCTGGTAAACATCCTCGCCACGATCCCGGCCATCATGCTTATTGATCGCATCGGCCGGAAACCGTTGCTGCTGGTAGGATCCATCGGGATGACTCTGACGCTCGGTGCGATGGCAGTTGTATTCGCCACAGCTGGTGCAGGGCCTGACGGCAAGCCAGTGCTAAGTCACATGGCCGCTGTGACCGGACTTACAGCAGCAAACCTGTACATCGTCGCGTTCGCTGTGTCGTGGGGTCCGGTGATGTGGGTGTTGTTAGGCGAAATGTTTCCCAACGAAATTCGTGGAGCTGCTCTTGCCATTTCCGGCGCCACGAATTGGGCGGCGAATTTCACCGTCACCGTCACTTTTTTACCGTTGCTGAAGGGAGTCGGCCTGACCGGCGCTTACGCTTTCTACGCGATAGCCGCAGCAATCTCACTCCCCTTTGTATGGCTTACCGTCTGTGAGACAAAAGGCAAGACATTGGAACAGATGAAAGATACTGCAGAGCTGGAACCGCGAATCGCCCAATGAAATGTGCAGGAACACCTTCGCTGCATTGTCGATTTTCGGATGGTCCGTGCTCCTCAAACCACTTCCATGCACCACTTGAAAACAACACAGTTGCTATGATGCGGGCGATCGCGCGCGATGTTCGTAACGAAGTTATAACTTTACTTTCGCACTGGAGTTTCCAACAGTTTCTCTTAGCGCCAAGTGTGTTAGGCAACTCGATGTAAGTTACCTCATCCGCTTTCCGCCGGGAAACCGCGAGCGACGGATCGTTCGCCCATCTGGAGGTCTTATGAAAACAGCTTCTGCCTTCTTCGCCGTCGGAGCCGCCATTGCTTCAGTGTTCGCTGTCCACACGTCGAAAGCCGGTACCGGGGCGGAAGATTCAACCGCGATTCGTCCTTTCCATTTCAACGCTTCGAAAGAGGCGCTCGCAGATCTTAAGCGGCGCATCACGGCGACCCGTTGGCCGGAAAAGGAAACGGTCACGGATGCATCGCAAGGCGTGCAGCTCGCGACGATGAAGAAACTCGCCGACTATTGGGCGAAGGATTACGATTGGCGTAAGACCGAGGCGAAACTCAATTCGTATCCGCAATTCGTGACGAACATCGACGGCGTTGACATCCATTTCATCCATGTTCGCTCGAAAAACCCGAACGCTCTGCCGGTCATCATCACGCACGGATGGCCAGGCTCGATCATCGAGCAATTGAAGATCATCGGTCCGCTCACCGACCCAACTAAGTATGGCGGAAAAGCGGAGGACTCCTTCGACGTTGTCATTCCATCGCTGCCGGGCTACGGGTTTTCAGGAAAACCGACCACGACCGGTTGGGATCCCATTCGCATCGCGCGCGCATGGATCGTGTTGATGGATCGACTCGGGTACAAGAAATACGTCGCGCAGGGCGGCGATTGGGGAAATGCCGTCACTGAGCAGATGGCTCTGCAGCATCCGCCAGGATTGATCGGCATCCATACCAACATGCCCGCCACCGTGCCGCCCGACATCGACAAAGCGGCTTTAGCCGGTGCTCCGGTGCCATCAGGCTTCTCGGCCGAGGAGAAATCTGCTTACGACCAACTCGCCTTCTTCTATAAGCACGGGCTGGGCTACGCCAACGAGATGGCGAATCGACCGCAGACGCTGTACGCGATTGCCGATTCACCTATCGGTCTGGCTGCCTGGATAATCGACCACGACTCACAAAGTTACGACCTGATCGCACGCGTGTTCGACGGTAAGAGCGAGGGCCTGACGCGAGAGGACATTGTTGAGAACATCACGCTCTACTGGCTGACGAACACGGCGGTCTCGTCGGCCCGTCTTTATTGGGAAAGCAAGCTACCCTTCTTCGCTCCTAAGGGTATCCCGATCCCCACTGCCGTGAGTTCGTATCCCAATGAGATCTACGCCGCGCCTCGCAGCTGGACGGAGAAAGCCTATCCCAAACTCATTTATTACAACCGCCTCCCCAAAGGCACGCACTTCGCGGCCTGGGAACAACCGGAGCTTTTCACCAACGAACTGCGGGCCGCGTTCAAATCGCTGCGGTAGGGTTCTTCACAAGAAGGGGTATTGAGCGCCATGCCTTGAACACAAATACTGCCGAAACGGCGAACGCTTAAAGGAGAGAACGAAAATGTTGAAGAAAATAAATGACAAAAGCGGTTCACAGCAAACGCGTCTTGAAACGATCTCGGCGCATAGGATGAGTGATCAGCATGAAACGCACATATTTTCCCGGTATCACTGACATTGTTGTCGTCACGGATCCCGCAGAGATCCGTACAATTTCAAACGATTCAAGGTTCGACCGGGACTTCGTAGGACATGGTCCTGTTCGCAACGTGCAGCGTCTCCGGAAAATGCTCCGTATTTTCTCGGTCAACGGCAAATTGTTCCCAACTATTCTGCCGCGCACCAACCCCAGCCGAGCGGCCGCGCAAGACGAACTGTGGTCGAGACTAAACGTCAAGGCCGACGAAGTGAAACACGGACCCGCTGAATTGGAGCCCCTGGCCGAATGGGTCAGAGGGGTCGGAACTACGGAGCAGCTCGATCTTCTTGTGCAGCAGAGCATAGGAAGATTGTTCGTGGAAACGTTCACAGCCA
>JBARAJ010000120.1:0-4677 GCA_049791915.1 Candidatus Udaeobacter sp. | reverse complement strand
CGTCCTCGCGAGTGCCGATGACTGTGTTGCACCCCGTCGCGCAACTTGTGCAGATGCTCTTCGTTTCTTTCAGGAACCACACCCGCATTTTGAAGCGGAAATCGGTCGAAGTCAGCGCGCCGACGGGACAAATGTCGACGGTGTTAAGCGAATAATTGTTGTCCAAAGACCTTCCAGGATGTGCCGTTAAAACGGTGTGACTGCCGCGATCGACGAACCCGAGCACGTCGTCATGCGCGATTTCCTGGCAAAAACGGATGCAGCGCGAGCAGAGAATGCAGCGCTCGTCATCAAGCGTCACGCGCGGGCCGAGCTGCACCGCTTTCGGCTTTTTCACTTTGTTCTCCAGGAAACGCGATTGCGAACTGCCATAGTCGACGCTGAACTCCTGCAACTGGCATTCGCCGGCCTGATCGCAGATCGGGCAATCAAGCGGGTGATTAATCAGAAGAAATTCCATCACGCCGTGCCGACATTCCTCCACGAGCGGTGAGTCGGTGCGAACGGCCATGCCTTCGGCGACATCCTGTGCGCAGCAAATTTGAGGGCGCGGCATCCAGTTGATGATCGGTTTGCCATCAGCGCCGAGCTCCGGCTTGCGATCGGGCCCCAGCCTTGGAAATCCCATTTCGATCAAACACATCCGGCAATTGCCCGGCGAGCTAAGCTTTTTGTGATAGCAATACCGCGGCACGAAAACGCCAACCTGCTCGCAAGCCTCGATCACGCGCATGCCCTTCGGAAACTGATGCCAGACACCATCGATCTGGACGTTGAACAGCGGAGTAGTCGGATCGGACATATCTCAGGAAAGCAGGAACGCAGGAATTTTTTACAGTTGTAGACCCGTGATCTCAAAGCCTCGCTCGCGACGAACTCGTTTTGCTGTCAACGGCATGGACGAAAAATTTAAGATCAGTCCGTCCGATAAACCGGCAGCTTTAAGGTAGCTGCGGACGATCGCGAAGTGGACTTTTTCCAATGCCTCGACAGCCTTTAGTTCGACGATAATTTTGTCTTCGACCACAAAATCTAGGCGGTGCTCGCCGATTTGGTGGTCACGATAGAAAAGTGGGATGGCCTTTTGACGCACAAAGGCAATTTCACGGATAGCAAATTCAACTGCGAGCGCCTGCTCGTACACTAATTCTAGAAAGCCTGGTCCAAGTTCGCGATGAACGGCGATGGCTCCCGCAATGATTGATTCAGTGATTGCTGAGTCCCTCAACAATGTTCCTGCTTTCCTGCTTTCCTCAGACATATCAGATCGTTCCTTTTGCCCCGGCTTTTTCCCAGCCGGGGTCGTGGGCCATCGGGACGGTGGGAATCGATTCTTCCTCGATCAATTCTTCGGATGTGTACTCAGGCGGGAGGGGTGGGGGAATAGGTTTTTGGGCGCGCGACGCAAATTCCTCCGGGAATTTTTGGACAAAACTTTGCGTCGGCCATGCGCAGGCTTCTCCAAACGCGCAGATGGTGCGCCCCGCGATATTGTCGCCGATGGTTTTCAGTGTTTTCGGATCTTCTACCACGCCGCCGCCGCGCAGCATCCGGTCGGTGATTTTTTGCATCCAAAGCGAGCCTTCCCGGCAGGGTGTGCATTGGCCGCAGCTCTCGTGCGCGTAAAACTTATTGATATTGTTTAGCGCCCAAACCATGTCGCGCGAATCATCCAGCACAATCACGCCTCCGGAACCCGCCATGGAACCTGCGGCTGCCAGTGAATCGAAATCCATCGGGATATCGTCGATTGAAATTTCGCGTTCCGTTGTCGAGCCGTCGGTCTGTCTTTCTTTCAGCTTCAAGCGTTCGTCGGCGCGCAACACTTTCGCGGAGCTCCCGCCCGGAATAACGGCTTTTAGTTTTCGGCCCGGTCGCAAACCGCCGGCCATCTCATAAATCAGCTGCCCCATCGTAACGGCGCCGACTTCAACTTCGAAGTACCCAGGACGCTGCACGTCGCCGCTGACGCAGAGAACTCGCGTGCCTGTGTTGTTCGGCCGGCCGAGGCGCGAGTACTCCGCGCCGCCCATGGCTATTATATGTTTAATGTTACAGAGCGTCTCGACGTTGTTGACGATGGTCGGACACATATAGAGACCCAGCACCGCCGGGAAATACGGCGGCTTGATCCGCGGATAACCGCGCTTCCCCTCGAGCGATTCGATTAGACCCGTTTCCTCGCCGCAAATGTAGGCGCCAGCGCCGCGGTGAACGTAGAGCTCAACGTCGAATCCGGATCCCAGGATGTTTTTGCCAAGGAAATTGTGCTGCCGCGCTTCCTCGATCGCGCGCTCGAGGATTTTCGCGCCCTCCGGGAATTCTCCGCGAATGTAGATGTACGCGGTGTGCGCACTAAGGGCATAACACGAGATCAACATTCCTTCGAGCAACTGATGTGGATCTTCATGAATGATGTAGCGGTCTTTGAATGTGCCCGGCTCGGATTCGTCGGCGTTGCAGATCAAATATACCGGCCGCTTTTCGTCCGGCTTGATAAAGCTCCACTTCAAGCCGCAGGAGAATCCCGCTCCGCCACGGCCGCGGAGTCCCGAGTTTTTGACTTTGTTGACAATGTCATCCCGCGACAGAGTCAACGCTTGCTTTAATTGTTCGTAACCGCCGTCGCGCAGGTAACAATCGATGTCACTCGTCCAACCGGGGCGCCCGATATTCTTATAGACTAACCGATGTTCCAAAGGATGCGGCGGCCATGGCAATTGCAAATTGCCGATTGCCGATTGCCGATTGCCGAGGAAATCCGCAGCGGAATTTGGATCGACGCGCTCGTGCAGTTCGTCGCCAACCATGCACACTGGCGCCGTGTGGCAGCTGGCCAGACACTCAACAAATTCGACGCTGTAAGCTCCGTTCGCGGTGACGGCGATCGGATTATGTGTTTCTTGGCCATCACTCGGGCGCTGGATTCCCAGACGCGCACACAAATTTTCCATCAGTTCCAATCCACCCGACATCGCGCAACTGAGCGTGCGGCAAATCCTGATATGCGTCTTCGCTGCCGAATGCTGGCGAAACATTGGATAAAACGTAACCACCTCGAGAATGTTGATCGGTTGCAAACCGAGCTTTTCCGCGATCCAGAAGATGGCTTCGTCGCCGATGAACCCGAAGTGTTCCTGCCACAAATGCAAGAGTGGCATCGCTGCACTTCGACGGTGCTCGCTAGGATAATGCGCGATCGCATCGTCCATTTTGCGCTCCACTTCGGCGGGAATTTGGATGCGTGTCGCGTCTGCCATCGTTAAACCTAAACCAGCGCAGTGATCCGCGGCAAATCGCGTTTCGTGCTGTAGAGTCCGCTGTCCTAAGCGGAATGATGCGTGACGCAGGCAATCCTGCCTGCGAGTCTGGGGCAGACAGGATTGTCTGCCTCACAGCGGATCAATCGGAGAATGTGCTGTCTTTCGACAGCACTTTGTCGTCCTTGAAAACGATCGTGACCGTGTCTTTGCCTTGACGATAAACGTATGTCGTTTGCTTCATAATCGCGGGGCCTTCAGTTTTCGACGAAGTAGGCTGACCCAAAATCGATTCCACCTGCTTCTTCGACATGCCTTCCGCGACCTGATCCACGTTCGCCTTGGTGATTCGCTTGCCGATGCAGCTATCCAGAACGAACACGAGCATGAGCACGAGGGTGAATCGCGCCACCATTTGTGACACAGCATTCATCCGTCGGAGCGATCGCATGAGTACTATCTATCGCATTCGCCCATCACGAAGTCCAGACTGCCGAGCACGGCGGGCACGTCACTAACCAGGCAACCGGGCAAAAGCTCTGGCAGGATACTGAGGTTCACAAACGATGGTGCGCGGATTTTCAACCGATACGGAACGCCGCCGCCTCTGCTGTTGATGTAAAAGCCAAGCTCGCCCTTGGGATTTTCGGCTCCAAAATAGACGTCGCCCGGAGGCGCATCGAGCCCTTCGGTCACCACGATGAAATGATGAATTAACTCTTCCATCTTTGTCATCACTCGCGATTTTGGCGGAGTCATGTTTTTCCAGTTCGAAACATTGATCGGACCGCTGGGCAGTTTATCGATGGCCTGCCGCAAAATTCGCGCGCTCTGACGCATCTCTTCGACTCGCACCAGATAACGATCGTAACAATCGCCTGCGCTGCCGATAACCACGTCGAAATCGTACTGGTCGTAGTCGAGATACGGATGTTTGCGGCGCAAATCGTGTTCGATTCCGCTCCCCCGCAGGTTTGGACCGGAAATCGCATACGCGATCGCGCGCTCCTTCGTGATGACGCCGATGTCTTTTGTACGATCGACAAAAATCCTGTTCCGGGTCAGCAACCTGTCGCATTCGTCAAGACTCGGGCCAAACTCGTCGAGGAATTTTTTGAGTTGGGGGATAAAGCTTTCAGGAAGATCGCGGATTTGTCCCCCCACGCGGGTGTAGGATGTGGTAAACCGGGCGCCCGTCAAAAGCTCGAAAAGGTTATAGAGTTTTTCGCGCTCTGTGAACGTGTAGAGAAAAACCGACATCGCGCCGAGATCGAGCGCCATCGCGCCGAGTCCAAGGAGATGCGAGGAAATGCGCGATGTTTCGCAGCAAATCGTGCGGATCGTTTTTCCGCGTGGCGGAATGTCCCAGTCCATCAATTTTTCAACCGCGAGCGCGTAGGCCACATTATTCGACAGC
>JBARAJ010000119.1:0-2173 GCA_049791915.1 Candidatus Udaeobacter sp. | reverse complement strand
GCACTCCAAAGCTTCGCGAAGTAAGATTCGACGTCTTCCGTGAATTTTGCACGGAAGTGCTTTCGGAGTGCGATGCGTCCTCGCACCGCTTTGGCAGGGCCAGCGATTCCCTAACCAGACTGTCACCACGCGATTAGCCGCGGCCCCAGAGCATGGCGACGGAAGTCGTTAGGCTACCGCGCATGTTGAACGTGAGAAACCGTTTCGCGTTTTCGATCTGTCGCGCGCCGGCTTGTTCGGTCAGCTGTTGATAGGCTTCGACCACCTGGCGAACGCCGGTCGCGCCGACAGGATGACCGTCACCGATCAGACCGCCGCCAGCGTTCACCGGAATCTGGAACGACGCCCTGGATTTTTCCAAACGCACCTGCGGTAGCGTCGTCGCGCCGCTTTTCACAAGCTCGACGCCTTTCCCCGGCTCAGCGAGCCCGAGAATTTCGTAGGCGACAATTTCTGTGATCGAAAAACAATCGTGGACGTCCGCGCCGTGGAGATCGCGCGGCGTGAGATTCGCCATTCGGAAAGCTTTCTCCGCAGCTTTGCGTGCGATCGAAAACGTTGGCGCATCTTTTTTGTCGAGCGGAAGATAATCAGTCGTATGACCGTAGCCAAATAGCCGGACAGCTTTGTTTTTGTCGTGCCCGATCTTGTCCAGATATCTTCCGGAAACGAGGACAACCGACGCCGCGCCATCGGTGATCTGCGAGCAATCGGAAACTTTAAGCGGTGGCGCCACGTGCGGGTTCTTCTCGGAAACCTGCGATGCGGAATCCAGAGTGAGATCAGCGTCGCGCATTTGCGCGAGCGGATTCAGTTTCGCGTGCGCATAATTTTTCCACGCCACAAGTGCCAAATCCGCTTCGGTCGCACCGTATTTCTCGATATAAATCTGCGCGATGCGCCCGAACAACTTCGGGAACATGAAATCGCCGTACTCAGGCTTTTCATTGTGATAGTCGGCAGCCGCGCCGAGCACATCAGAACCGTCGAGCGCCGACATCGTTTTCTGCTGTTCCGCGCCGACGACCAGGACGACGTCATGAAACCCGCCGATGATCCATTCTGCGCCTAACAACACCGACAGCGCGCCAGACGCGCACGCCGCCTCAGTGTGCATTGTGGGAATGCCGCGCAATTTCGGATCGATCTCAGGAATAAACGCGCCGAGTTGCAATTGTTTCGTGAACTGGCCCGCGTTGAAATTGCCAACCGCGCCCGCCTGAATTTCGCCGGGGTCGATCTTCGCATCATCGATGGCTTTTTGACCGGCCTCTATAATGATGTGCCGGATCGTTTTGCCTTCCTTCTTCAGATTGCGCTTAAAATCCGTGCGCCCGCCCCCGAGAATGTAAACTGACTCACTCATTCTTTAGCTTAACCAATTTCCATGCCACGTCATCCTGAGCGAAATCGAAGGGTCCCGCAGAATCAGCTTCCGCTCTGCAATGGGATTCCACGACTCCACTTGGTTCCGCTCGGAATGACAGCGTCAATCTAACCGCCAAAAGCACTCAAACCCGTTATATCGCGCCCGATGATCAAAGTGTGAATGTCGTGCGTGCCTTCGTACGTGAAAACGCTTTCTAAATTCATCACGTGTCGGATCACGGAATACTGATCGGTGATACCCCCAGCGCCAAGAATGTCCCGCGCCTTCCGCGCACATTCCAGTGCCATCCAAACATTGTTGCGTTTCGCCATTGAGATCTGGGCAGGACGCGATGTGCCTGCCTCCATCAGGCGCGTCAGACGGAGCGCCAATAACTGCGCCTTGGTGATTTCCTGCGCCATCCAGACAAGTTTTTGTTGCACCAGTTGGAAGCTGCCAATTGGGCGACCGAATTGTTCGCGCGCTTTGGCGTAAGTCAGCGCTGTTTCGTAGCAATCAATCGCCGCGCCAATGACGCCCCACGCGATGCCCACACGCGCATACGATAGGCATGATAACGCCGCACTGAGCCCGCGAGCGTTCGGCAGGCGATTCTCCGCAGGAGTCCGGCAATCTTCGAACCAACATTCCGACGTTCGTGACATTCGCAGGCTGAATTTCCCCTCGATATCGCGCGCGCGAAATCCGGGCGCGTCTTTCTCTACTACGAATCCGCCGACATGGCCGTCGTCATCCTTCGCCCAAACAACTTTGACGTCCGCGATCGAAGCGTTGCCGATCCAG
>JBARAJ010000118.1:0-15700 GCA_049791915.1 Candidatus Udaeobacter sp. | reverse complement strand
CGTCTACTTATTGCTCATCGGCCTCACGTGAGTAACAGGTGCAGCACACCATGCCTCCATCAGTTTATGCGGTAATCTTCGATCTCGACGGAGTGCTCGCCGACTCCGAGCTGTGGTGGACCCAGATCGACGCGAAATTGCTCGCCGCATATGGCGTCAGTTATCGCGGCGAATATCACCGAAACGTCCTCGGCGTGAGTTATCAGCTCGCAATCGAGTTTTACAAGAATGCCTTTCACATTTCCGCGCCGGTTGAGGAATTGATGCGGCGTCGCGGCGAGATCGCTACCGATTTTTTCGCGAACCATGTGGGTTTGTTTGCTTCCGCAAAGACGACACTGGAACAATTGCGCGAGATGAAGTTACTCCTGGCGGTAGCCACCAGTTCGGTGGGTGCATCCGCGCGTCCATTACTCGACCGAACAGGAATCAGAAGCTTATTTAGCATCGTGATCACTGGCGATGAAGTTAAACAAGGCAAGCCACATCCCGACATTTACCTGCGAACCGCAGAGAAACTCGGAATCTCTCCTGAGGGATGCCTCGTGATCGAAGACGCGCTTGCCGGTATCGCCGCGGCGAAAGCTGCGAACATGCGTGTCGCCGCTATTCCTGACACGCGCTTTGTGGATCCGCGAGAGTACAAAATGAAAGCCGACTATGTACTCGGAAGCCTCTCAGAAATTCCGGCGCTCATTTATCGCGTTAATGCAGCCGCCAGCGAAGAACACGTGCTTCGATAGAAAATTTCCTGCAATCCTGAGTTCCTGATTACATTCCTCTGCAAGTATGGCACAACAAGAACGCTTCCGTGTTTTCGCGACGTCGCGGATCGGAGAACCAGCGGAGAACCTTTTGCGCGCGCGGGGTTACGACCTTGAGGTGTTCCAGGGACCTGAGGCGCCGCCGAAGAAATTGATCATCGAGAAAGTGAAGAGCGGGATCGACGGATTAATCACCACGTTGCGCGATCCGATTGATGCGGAAGTGTTCGACGCGGGGAAGGGGAGATTGAAGGTTGTGGCGCAAATCGCTGTCGGATTCGACAACTTCAATCGCGCTGATGCGAACAAATACAAAATCCCGTTCACGAATACGGCCGACGTGCTCACCGAAGCCACAGCCGAGTTCGCGTTCTTCATGATGGGCATGCTCGCGAGAAAAATGTGGCAGAGCGAGCGACTCGTGCGCGAGCAGAGGTGGCCGTCGTGGCATCCGTTCCTGCCCTTCCTTGGCGATGAGGTCACGGGTAAAACCATCGCCGTCATTGGCACGGGCCGCATCGGCCTGGCGATGATTAAGAAATGTTCAGGATTCGACATGAATATCCTTTGCTACGACCCGGCGTATCAGAATCACGAATTCATCAAAGCGATTCAGGAGTTAATGGACCTGCGCCATGCACGAGGCATTCAGAAAGAGAAAACCTGGATCAAGTATGTCGAGTTCGAGGACGCCTTGCGTGGCGCCGATTACGTGAGTCTGCACGTGCCGCTGTTGAGGGAGGGCGAGGCGGACAAACCGACGTATCACCTCATCAATGAAAACACGCTGAAGCTGATGAAACCGACCGCGTACTTGGTAAACAGCTCGCGCGGCCCGGTCGTGGACGAGAAAGCGCTCGCGAAAGCGTTGAAAGAAAAAGTCATTGCGGGCGCAGCGCTCGACGTGTTCGAGAAAGAGCCGCTCCCGCCTGATTCGCCACTGCTTGATCCGGAAATCGCTGATCGTAGTCGTCTGTTCCATCATTTCGCCAGCGGCGGACAGATTACACGTCTTGATGTCGATCCAGAAAAAGGCATGGCGGGACGGTGTGTGCAGGGACTAATCGACGTTCTAGAAGGCAACTACGGCGGCGATCCGACAAAAATGCCGTACGTCGTGAACAAAGAAGCATTTCAAAGAAAATCATAGGTGACGGGTGACAGGTGATGCGTGGAAGCGTCGTCGTGTGACTTACTGAATCCGTTGCTTTAGCCGTAGCGACACTGCCGCCGCTGCCGGCGGCTGCAAATCGTAAAAATATTTGCACGTTGGAATCATGCTGCTAAATAGTTAACCAGATGGTTAAATATTCTTCGAGAACATTGAACCGAACTTTTGCCGCGTTGGCTGATCCCACGCGCCGGCAGATTCTGGCGCACCTGGCGCGGGGCGACAGGCGCGTTACCGATCTCGCCCGACCGCACGACATGTCGCTCCCTGCGATTTCAAAACATTTGCGGGTTCTCGAGAAGGCCGGTTTGCTCCGGCGCCGGCGCTATGGGCGCGTGCACGAAATGCAGCTGAACGCCGACCCGTTAAAAAAAGCCGCGCAATGGGTCGAGGAGTATCGAAAGTTCTGGGAGGGATCGCTCGATCGGCTGGCCGCCTATTTGGAGAAAACGAACAAGGCCGGCGCCAAAAAAGGAAAGGCCTGACTCATGTGTCCGCTATGCTTGGCAAACATCGTCATTCTGGCGACGACATCGAGCAGCGGAGTAGCAGCCCTTGTGCTCAAAACATTTCGCAGCAGAAGACAACCCAAACAAGAAGAACAGAACAATGAAAACAACAGAGTTGGAATTAGGTCGAGAGGTGGTGTCCGTGAAGGAGTGGGACGCTGCACGCCAAAAGCTTCTCATGAAAGAGAAAAAGTTGACTCGCACCCGAGACGCGCTGGCCGCCGAGCGTCGTCGGATGCCATGGCTGGCCGTCGAGAAGGAGTACGAATTTGATGGACCACAAGGTAAGGCGAGCCTGCTCGATTTGTTCGACGACCGCCGCCAGTTGATCGTTTACCGCGCCTTCTTCGAACCCGGCGTGGCGGGCTGGCCCGAACATGCATGCGTCGGCTGCTCCATGGTGGCCGACCAGGTCGCTCACCCCGCCCATTTGAACGCCCGCGATACCACACTCGCGTTCGCTTCTCGCGCGCCTCAGACGGATATCGAGCGCCTAAAGGCGCGAATGGGCTGGCAGTTCATTCCTTGGTACACGATCACCGACGGCTTCGACAAGGACTTCGGCGTGGATGAGTGGCACGGCACGAATGCATTCATACGCGACGGCGACGACGTTTACCGTACCTACTTTATCAACAGCCGCGGTGACGAGCAGATGGGGAACACTTGGAATTACCTCGACATCACTGCCCTCGGTCGCCAGGAGCAGTGGGAGGAGTCGCCGGAGGGCCACCCTCAGACGCCGCCGTATGAGTGGTGGAATTGGCACGACGAGTACGGCAACGACGAAGCGTCCGCCAGGGTGCTCGAGCAGGTTCGCCGCGGCCGCGCAGCCGGGGAAGCAGGCGGCGACACCACGTGATCGCTCCCGTCACAAGCGAGCTGAACGAGGAACTAAATCGAACGTGGGTCGAAAGGGGAATAAACAATGCACGGCTGCCGGAGAAAGGAAATAAAGACGATGGGCCCGATACCAAAGGAAAGTGAGTAAACATTATGACTAAAACAGACGATGTAGCTGAAGCGATCGTCATGGAACGCACTCTCGACGCGCCGGTCGCGAGTGTTTGGAAGGCATTAACCGATGTTGATCAAATGCGGGAATGGTATTTCGACCTGAAGGAATTCAAGCCCGAGATCGGCTTTGAGTTTGAATTCGTCGTCGAGCATGAAGGCAATACTTATCACCACCTCTGCAAAGTCACGGAAGTGATTCCACAAAGGAAAATCGCTTACACCTGGCGCTACAAAGGCGAGCCAGGAGATTCTCTCGTCACGTTTGAACTATTTCCTGATGGTAATAAGGCGCGACTGAAGCTGACACACACGGGAATCGAAACGTTTCCGAAAACGCCGGCATATGCGCGGAAAAATTTCGAATCTGGCTGGACTGCGATTATCGGATCGGAGCTCAAGCAATTCGTTGAAAAGTCTGAAAAAGAATCATGAACGAAAAAACCGCAGAGAAAACAGCGCTCGAAATCATAAGGTTCATCAGTGCGCCGCCCGCTCGCATTTATGATGCGTGGACCGATCCGGCGCAATTGAGAGAATGGTTTGGACCAGAAAACGTGCGTACCCGGAAAATCACCGCGGATGTGCGCGTCAGCGGTAAATATCGCTGGGACCTGATCACTCAGGAGGGCGAAGAATGCGCCGCGTTCGGCGAATACCGCGAGCTGGTTCCGGAGAAGAAAATTGTTTTCACATGGCAATGGGAGGATGATGAAGCTTGGGAGAACTGGACTAGTGTCGTGACAGTCGAACTTTTCGAGCATCTCGGTGGAACGGAACTACGATTAAGGCACGAGCAATTGCCGAGCGAAGAATCCCGCGATCGCCACACTGAAGGCTGGAACAGTCTTCTCGATCGACTTGACCAATTTTTACTGTAGGGCGTCTGACACAGACGCCCTACAATAATTGTTAACCTAAACAAAGGAGGAAAAATGAACACCGAAGAAGTTGCTAAAAAAGTCATGGAACTGGTTCGAAAACAAGCCTGGTATGAAGCGCTCGACGCGCTATACGACGACAATGTTGTGAGCGTGGAAGCATATAGCATGGGCGGCGGCTCACCGGAAACGCGCGGCAAGGAAGGCGTGCGCGGTAAAATTGATTGGTGGGTGAACTCGATGGAGGTGCATAGTTTCGATGCCAAGGGACCTTTCGTCGGACACGATCGATTCGTTGTGCAATACGACGCTGACGTTTCGGACAAGAAAACGAAAGAGCGCAGGAAAATGTCCGAAGTCGGCGTTTACACTGTGAAGAACGGCAAGATCGTTCGCGAAGAATTTCTTCCGCGCACAGATTGATTTACACGTCGCGAAAGTCAGAACGATTTCGACACGACCCACTCGGTGTTGAACAACGGGTTAGCGATTGGCCGCGTACTTGTCGATCAACGCCTGGAACCGAGGATCTTTGCGCAACGGATCCCAGGCTGGATCGAGCTTGAGTATTGGAAGGGCGATGCCGTTTGGGACGCTGAGCAAATGATCGAGCAAACGAAGTGCTTCATCAGTTTCGCCCGTCCAGGCATAGATTTGTGCGAGCGAAGCGGTGAATTGCGGTCCATCAAAAGCGTCCCGAGATTCGGGTAGCAATTCGACCGCGCGTTTGCCTTCGGCGATCGCTTCCGCTTTTTCATCCAAGGCTGCAAGGATAAGTCCATGTTGCGCGTGTCTTGCCGGATCTTCGGGCGCGTCACGCAGCAACTGTTCCGAGACCACACGTGCCTTTTCGAATTCTATCCGCGCCTTGGGCTTATCGCCCTCGAGAAAATGAATCGAGCCTTCGACGAAAGCCTTCGGCACAGGCGCGCTGGTGTAAGCAGTCAACGTCTCGCCAGGGAATTTTTGTACGACGGCAAGGGCTTCAGGAAATCTGCGCTGCCAAATGAGCATCCCAGATCGCACCGAAGCCATCAGGCCATTCGAATCGACCTCGGCTGGAATCGCAGAAAGTTGTGTTTCGGCTACGCCGAGGTCACCTCTCCACGCAGCCACCAGGTATGCTTTCAACCCAAGTGTCGCGAACGACTGAGGCGCTACGGCGATCGCGCGGTTAATAGTCTTGTCGGCCGCCTCGAAATTGCGCAGGGCCATGTAACTGTAAGCAAGGTTAACCAAAATACCTGCATTTTTGGGATCGAGCGCGGCCGCTTTTTCCAAATTTGCAGTTGATTCCGTCCATTTTCCCTGACGTCGCTGAATGGCGCCGATGGCCATGTAAGCTTGGGCTTCGTTGGGTAGGTCGCGCTTTGCGATTTCAAATTCGGCGAGAGCGCGCTCGTAATCACGATCGCCGTAGTAATAAGAGAACCCGAGGGCGAGATGTCCCTCCGGAAGATTCGGTTCCAAGCGAAGAGATTCATCGGCGTTGAAACGCGCTTTTTCTCGGCGAGCAGGTGTCGGCTCGAAACTGTGATAGATCCAGCTCTCCACCATCGAGAGCCCGGCAATAGCAGTTGCAAATTTTGGATCGAGCTTGATGGCCTGCTCGAAAAGTTCCTCGGCCTTCAACGAGTCGTCGCGGAAATGCTCTGGGCGATTGGCGTAGTCATGTGCCTGGATAAAGAGCAAATAAGCGTTCGGATCTTTTGTCGGTTGGCGATCGAGTTGTTCTTTTTCGTTTGGCGACAGTTTCGCCTGAAGGGCTGAGGCAATTTTTTGCGCGAGGTCGGTTTGAATCGCGAAGACGTCGGTCAAATCGCGATCGTAATCTTCCGCCCAAATGTGCTCGTCGTTATTGGCATTGATCAACTGCACGTTCACCCGGACGCGATTACCAACCCGCCGCACACTGCCTTCCAGGAGCGTGGCTACGCCGAGAGCTTTGCCTATTTCGCGAGCCTTGCGTACCGCATCGCCACGATACGACATCACTGACATCCGGGAGATGACCTTTAGATCAGCGATCTTTGAAAGATTGGTCAGGATATCGTCCTGGATGCCGTCGGCGAAGTAGGCATTTTCCTTTTCATCGCTCAGGCTTTGAAAAAGGCAGGACCGCAATCGACTTCTCAACGCCGCGCCCGGAAGCGCGCGGCAACAGAAAGGACCCTACGACAATCAGAACGACCAGACTCACGCCGCCAAGCAATAAGGCGTTGCGGCGGCGGCGCCTGCGCGTTCGGGTTTCGGCTTGCTTCAAGCGCGGAGGGTTCGGATTGCCAAGCTCGGTTGTATAGAGATTGACGATGGAAATCGTTTCGCCGTGCTTGACCTCGCATTCGCCGACGTCATGCAAGTAGGGTCGCCATTCCGGATAGTGCTTTAAGTCTTCTGCAACGTGCATTGAAAGCAGAATGTGCCCCGCGTCGCCGCAATCCATCACCCGTTGCGCGATATTGATGCCCGCTCCCGCAATATTCGCGCGCTCATTCACATCGGCGACCTCGTTGACCGGCCCGCTATGAATACCCATCCGGACTTGGAGTTTCGGATTATTCTTAATGGCTTGACTAATCTCCAAAGCGCACCGCACCGGTTCCTCGGGGCTGTTGCGAAATACCAACGCCATTCCGTCGCCAGTAGGTAAACGTATCAATCTGCCTTCCGCTTCCGCCGAACGGAAATGTTCGGTCCCTCGAACGGCATCGTTGAGCTCACCAAGCAGCTCGCTCTGCTCGCTAATCAGCAACGACGAGTAGCTAACGATGTCGACGAACAAGACGTGTCCAATCTCGAGCCGGAGAGGGCGTTTTGATTCAGCAGGCATAAGGTGGACGAATGCAAGATCACCAACAATGAGACAACGGCAAGATCGACATGTTCGTCGAGACTAGCTTGCGCTGCTGGCAGTTGGAGACGCTTCCCTATCAGGCTTCAGCTTGGTGGCTTTCATGCAGGACACTTAGAAGGAGCGATTTGAATAATGACTCCTGCCACGATGATGTAAGCGGCGGCGACACGATAAACCTTTCGACGCTACAACTCCTCGAAGAAGCCGGTCATATAAGGTCAGATTCTGCTGGATGGACAATCGTCCAAAACCTAGACTCGTCTATCGCGAGCTCGGATGCGGTCGGCGCTTAGATTCATGTTCGTCGCAATCGATGCGACCGGAGACGTGATCGAAACGCACAACCCCGCGCGCGATCTTAAAGAATGGTTAGACCACGCAACTGGTGCCGAAACCTTCCACGTAGCGCGTGAGAGTAAATTTGCGTGACATCAAACGAGGCGTTTGAGCAAATTGCTACAGTGGATCTTTCGACTGTTGCAAACATTGCGACGGCACTCACGGTATTGACGGCTGTCGTTTTTGGATTGATCGAGATGCGGCGCGCTCGCCAGGAGCGCGAGGAGCGTGCAGCTTTCGTAGCTGTCCAGGCGATTTTAACGCCGGCATGGATGCAATCGATGACCCTCGTGCAGGCAATTTCCGAGGGCACGACTGCCTTACAAATCGAGGCTGATCCACGTCTTTTTCAAGCCGTCCAATCGATAGCCTGCATTCTCGAATCTCTGGGCTATGCGGTGTTCGCGCGCATGGTTCCGTTGAACGTAGTGGACGAACTGCTGGGCGGCACAGTGCGCATCGCCTGGCGCAATTTGCGCGGCTACGTCGAATACGAACGTGAGCGCGCGGGATCGCAAAAAAATTGGGAATGGTTTCAATGGCTCGCCGAACAGATCGACCGGCATAGCAAAGCCCGAACGAGTCTTACCCTCGGTGCGCACGAGGTTTATCGCGACTGGCGCCCGTGATTTGCATCCTTGCCGCGGGTGCTGAGTGCTGATGCGAGTTTAATCAGGCTTTCCCGAATCTGTGTCGGTGTCCAGGCTGCGAATCCGAATACGAATGCGGGCTTTAGCTTCGCTTGAATGCAAAAGAATGAGAGCGCCGAGGGTCTTACTCCGATATCAAACGTGATACGCTTGATCATTGGGAAGTCTTCCTCGCGTTTCAACCAGGCGACGATGTTCAATCCGGATTCTGGAACCTGCAAAGTAAAACGGTCACCTAGCAGCTCATTGAATTGCTTGATGAAGAAATCGCGCCGCTCGGCATAGAGCTTTCGCATCCGTTTGATGTGACTCAGGAAGTAACCCTCGGTAATGAAACGCGCCAGTGTCGCCTGGTCGATAGGAGACGAGTGTTGATCCATCGCACTGCGGATTTTGACTAACGAGTCGATCAATGGCTCTGGCGCAACGATGTACCCCAGACGCAACCCGGGACAAAGAATCTTGCTTACCGTGCCGGCGTAAATCACTCGACTGGCGCTATCGATCCCTTGTAACGCAGGGAGTGGTGGCCCGGTAAAGCGGAACTCCGCGTCGTAGTCGTCCTCGAAAACAAATGCGTTGTGAGCACGCGCGAAATCGAGCAAGGCGGTCCGGCGCTGAAAACTCATGGTAACGCCGAGAGGAAATTGATGGGAGGGCGTTACGTAAATCATCCTCGGCAGGGGTTCTTTTGGCGATTGTGCAATCACGATTCCTTGGTCATCGAGCGGCTTGGGAACGATTTTAACGCCTGCCAGCGTAAGGACCCTTCGGGTCTGTTGATAACCGGGGTCTTCGATCCACGCGACCTCACCCGGATTTAGCACAGCCATTGCGCTGAGCAGCATCGCCTGCTGCATACCTGCCACGATTACGATCTGATCCGGATGACAGCGCGCTCCTCTGAAATCGCAAAGATACGCTGCGAGTGCCTTGCGCAGATCTGCATCGCCGCGGTTGGACGCATAGCGCAACAGGTTGATGCCTTTTTTTGCCAAAACCTGAGCTCTAAGACGTTCCCATGCAGCTATTGGAAATTCGTCGACCGCAGGAATGCTCGCCACCAGCGAGACTCCTGGTCCCGCGCCCGTCGCCCCGAGGTCAAACTGATTTCCGACGCGTCCGTCTGGAATTGCTTTTACGCGGTCAGAGATACGAGCTGGGCGCTGGATTGGTCCGTAGGTTTTCGGTTGGTCGGCGGTCAAAAAGGTTTCCGGAAGAAGATTCGTGACGAATGTTCCGGACCCGGGCTTTGAACGGAGGTAACCTTCGGCGTGAAGTTTTGAAAGCGCGAGTCTAACCGTCGTTCTTGAGATTCCCCGGTCTGTGGCCAAAATCCGCGAGGAAGGAAGTCGAGATGAACCATCGCTGAATCTGCCCGATTTTAGCTCGTCTCGAATTTGCCGGTAAAGCTGCTCGTGGAGCGGCTCCGTTGCCGTTCGGTCAAGCCGAATCATCTCAAATGCTATGATCGAACGGCGTCGTCGCTTCTGTGGGCGCGATTTCCTGTTAGCCATGCTAATTCCGCGAATTTTCCCTGATTATACTCCTTATCAGACAGGACTAAACTGTCGAAGCCAATGGTGATGCCAATAGGCCGAGAGCAACTAAAACCGACCGCGATTATCGCTGTGCCACTACCGTAGTATTGATGGCAGCCGAACCGTTAATCACCACGTATCTCGAAATGCGGTCGCGGGATCAATTGCGTCCAAAGCGCGCGGATGCGCGATTTCAAGTTCGTGAAAAGAGGAATCGCGATTGGCGGTTTAATCGCGACCTCTATTTTCGTGTTGGCGAGCAGTGGGACTGGATCGACAAGCGTCCGTGGACGGATGGGCAATGGAAGGAATATGCGGCGGCGGAGCTGTGCACCTTCGCCGGGTATTACGATGACGTGCTCGCCGGTTATTATGAATTGCGTCGGGATACGGACGGTGGTGTTGAGATCGCCTACTTCGGTTTGTTGCCTGAATTCATCGGTCGCGGTTTAGGCGGCGCCTTACTAACCAGCGCAGTCGAAGAAGCGTGGTCACGTCGTGACGGGATCGTACCTACTCGCGTGTGGGTGCATACGTGCAATCGCGATCATCCGCAGGCGCTCGCGAACTATCAGGCGCGCGGGATGATCGTTTACAAGGTCGAGAAAGAGGCCTAGGAGCGCGGCATTCTCGCTTAGGGAAACTGTCAGTTTCCCCTACAGAATGCATTAGAAAAGCCTGTTTCGCATGCCCAGGGTCCCTTGGGTTCGCGCCGGAAATCAAAAAATTTCAGATTTTTTGAAATGTCCGGCTTCAAAATCTTTAGAAAGGATGAAGCGAATCAAATTAACAATCGATATGATGAACCGGGTCGTAGACAACAGTATTACTGAAACACCTCAATTCACTGGTCAATTTGTGGTGTTTCCGAACAGTTTCGGGAGCGACGACGCAGCGCAAAAAACCCTGTCGCGAATGTCGCGCGAGCAGCTCGCCGCGTTTTTGAGTGCCGAATCCGGCAATGCCCAGAGCGCCCATTTTGTTACTCCTCCAGCCGAACCGACACCGCCCGCGCCTGAAAAAGGTCTGGCGGTCGGTGTGCTGAAACAAGCAGCCTACGATTTGCGCCGTTACCGGACAGCCACGAAAGCCGCCGACCAGGAAGTGTATCTCGACGCTCACAGTTGGGTGACGGCATATGATTCTTCCTGGCCGTATTCGTTCACGAATGTTTGTAAATTGCTCGATCTCTGCCCCGAAATGGTGCGCGCGGATCTCCTGAGCGACGCGTCACTAGGGCCATTTCATTACTGGATTCGGCGCGCCGGGCGTCTTTCCCGAAAACTCCGCTCCTCCGTCGTTCGCGTTTTCGAAAGCCGCCGAAACCCAGCGGGCGTCGAGGACAACCAATTGGCTGCATCTATCTAATAATGAAAAACCTATTTGGTTCTGTTTGGCGGTTGCTGATTCGCGCGACCTATCGGAAACATGATCCGTTCCTTGTTTATTGCATCACTTCATTCAATTCCGGCGGTGGATGGAACGAATTCCTTCTCAAGGAATCGCTGCAAAACACATAATCGCAATGAAGTTCTCTACTGAAACGATTGTGGCATTGGCTGTAGCCGTGGTGTTCGCGCTGCTGACCTTGGGTGCTATCGCGCGAGAGCAGGGGCAGGAGCCTGCGCGCGCTGGGCATAACGGGTATATCGCGGCAAACAACGTTAATCTAAGCCAGGTCGCTGCAAGCGGGACGGACGTTCTCGGCTTCTACTAAGCAGAAGCATACTCAGCCGGAGCTGGAAGTGTCGCGGCAGCCGCAGCGCCTGCTTTCCCCCGCGAGCAGCCGACACGGCTGCCACTACAGAACCGCCGCGCGATTTTATTCTCGCAAAATCACGTCTCGTGGTTGACGATCTGTCCCCACGAAGGCAATCCCTGGAACGCTACAGGAGGGCGGTGCTTCGTTTCAAACGACGCATTGGACGGTGGTGTTTCGTGCCGGGGAGCCCGATTCAGAGGCTTCCGGTCACCAGGCGCTTTCCGGATTTTGCGAAGCGTATTGGCCGCCGCTTTACAGTTTTGTTCGCCACCGCGGTCATTCCTCAGCTGATGCGCAGGACCTTGTCCAAGGTTTTTTCGCTTATCTGCTCGAGCAAAACACGTTGAGCCGTGCGAATCGCCAGAAAGGTCGACTCCGCACATTTCTTCTCGGATCCCTGGAGAACTTTTTGTACAACGAGTATGATCGCGCCCGGGCGCTCAAGCGAGGAGGGGGTCGGCAGGTCCTATCGATCGAGGAGCATTTACCCGAAGCAGAGGCGGCGATGCTCGCGACTGTTCATCTGAGTGATGCCGGTTGCTACGATCTCGTGTGGGCGTCGAATATCGTTTCACGGGCATGGAAGAATTTGGAAAGCGAATTTGAAGCGGAAGGCAAAGCTGAGTGGCTCGAGGAATTAAGGCCGTTCGTGGCTGGCGGCAGCGCCAAGCCGCCCAGTCAGGAGGAAGCCGCAAGGCGACTGGGAGTGCCAATCGCGACTTTGCGTACCTGGCTTTCGCGTCTGCGCCAGCGATTCCGTGAATCGTTGAGAGCAGAAGTGGGCATTACTGTCTCCGATCCGGCAGATATCGATGGAGAACTGCGCCATCTGTACCAAATACTGATGGCCTGACGTGGCCTTTCCGACATGGACGACATCGGCGTGGGCCTCGGAACCGCGAAAGCGCAGAGTGAAACTGCGGAGACATGCGCGACCTGCGGACGACCGCTGACTCAACGTGGTCCCAACGGCGAATGCCTGCGGTGCCTGGTTAGCCTTACCTTCCTTGGGGACGGAGAGCAGCCGGAAAGACCAGCGGCGCGCGGCCGACTAACACCCGGGCCACTGCGCTACGCCCACTTCGAAGTAGAGACGGGAGCAGACGGTTTTCCGGTTGAGCTTGGTGCGGGAGCAATGGCCATAACTTATCGCGCGCGCGATACAGTTTTGAACTCACTTGTCGCTCTCAAAGTCATCGATCGCAAGGTCGCGCAGAATCCTGGCGCGCGGTCCCGTTTTCTGCGCGAAGCGCGGGCGGCAGCGAACATTCGTCACCCAAATGTGGCTCGCGTGACATATTACGGCGAACAAGATGGCGAGTGTTTTTACGCGATGGAATTGGTCGAAGGCGAAACGCTCGAAGCGCGTGTGCGCCGCGATGGATTGATGCCGCTCGCCGTCGCCTTGGATGTAATCGAGCAAGCGGCACGTGCTCTCGCCGCTGCGGAAGCATGCGGCGTCGTGCATCGCGACATCAAGCCATCGAACGTCATGCTGGAATCCGATTCAAGCGGTACGCTTCGGGTAAAACTGATTGATTACGGAGTGGCCAAAGTAATGGGGCCTCATACGCATGCGGGAGGGGAGCAAACGCACGCGGGTTTCATTGGCACCCCGGCATTTGCCAGTCCAGAGCAGTTCGCCGGCGCTGGGCAATTGCCGGTTGATACGCGTTCCGACATTTACTCGTTAGGCGTTACGCTTTGGTATCTGCTCACCGGTCGGACGCCATTTGTCGGCCGGACGATGGAGGAAATTCGTGCGCGGCAATCCTCTGAGTTGCCATTGGAACAGCTCAAGGGCCTGCACGTCCCGGGCCAGGTCATGGCGCTGCTGAAATCGATGCTGGCCGCGGACCCGAACGACAGGCCGCAAGCGGCGCGTGAGTTACTTCTTGCTGTCCACAGCTGCTATGACCGATTCAATCCTGAAGCACGGTGGCGACGCAAGAAAGCCATATTGGTAAACGTGGCTTTGACGTTGGCCATCGTAGCGATTGCATTTGGTACGTGGTGGTACCAACGCCTGCGACCATTTAGCCCCGAGGAGCGATCGATTGCCGTGCTGCCTTTCGAAAATCTCAGCAGCGACAAAGAGAACGCTTATTTTGCCGAGGGAATACAGGATGAAATCCTGACGCGTTTATCAAAGATCGGCGATCTGAAGGTGATCTCGCGCACTTCCACACAGCATTATGAAAGCGCGCCTAAAAACTTGCGCGAAATCGCAAAGCAGCTTGGTGTTGCCCACATTTTGGAAGGAAGTGTGCAGAAGAGCGCCGAGACGGTCCGCGTGAACGTGCAACTGATTAAGGCGGCCAGTGATTCACACCTTTGGTCGGATACGTTTGATCGCAAGCTGACGGACATTTTGTCGGTCGAAAGTGAGGTGGCCAAAACCATAGCTGACCAGTTACGCGCCAAACTGACCGGCCAGGAACAGGAAGTCATTACCGCTAAAGCGACAGACAATCCTCAGGCGTACGATGCGTACCTCCGCGGCCTTGCGTACACGCTGAAGACCGGATTTACACCTGCGAACTCCCTCGGTGCTCAGAAGTACCTCAAGCAAGCAGTGCAATTGGATCCTGACTTTGCTCTTGGCTGGGCGCTGCTGTCTTACGTCGATGCGAGTGGATATCTCACTCAGAGTCTTCAACCAACCAAGACTCTCCGCGAAGAAGCACGGCAGGCTGCCGACACCGCTCTCCTGCTGCAGCCCAAGCTGGGCGAGGCGGTGTTCGCAAAAGGATTTTATCACTACGCCTGCCTCAGAGACTACGACACTGCGGTCGATTACCTTGAGCAAGCGCATCGCCTTCTGCCAAACAACAGCCGGATTCCGCAGTCGCTAGCTTATGTTGAACGAAGGCGCGGCAACTGGGACAAAAGCGACGCGCACTTTAACGAAGCCGAGAAACTCGACCCACGAAACGTTAATCTGCTCTCTCAACATGCGCGTTCATACGTCTGCCTGCGCCGTTTCCCTGAAGCCTTGGCAAAGCTTGAGCAGATTCTAAATATCACGCCTGATGACATAGACACGCTTGTGTTAAAGGCGCGAATAGCACAAGCGGAGGGCGATCTGCCGCGTGCTGCGGCACTTCTGGGTCCGCTCCGGCTAGGCGCTGACGATGCCAACGCGTTGGAAACACAAGTTTACCAGGCAATTCTGGAATCCCGCCCTGCGGCGGTCATCGCTCAACTGAAACAAATATTGGCCAAACCCGATCAGGCGCTGGGTTATTACAATGGCGAACTACGGTTTTGGTTAGGTTGGGCACAGGAAGTTAGTGGCGATCACTACGGTGCGCGTGAAAGTTGGGGTCAGGCTCGCACCGAGCTGGAGTCTTTCCTCAAAGAACAACCAGAAAATGTTGTTTTGATAGGAGATCTCGCGCTTACAAGTATGGCTCTTGGCGATAACACCGCTGCACTGACTCTGGCTGAACGCGCAATCGCCATGATGTCGATCGAAAAAGACGCGCTGACTGGTCCCAGGCCGCTCGACATTCTTGCTCGCGTAGTCGCCCGCGCAGGCGACGCCGACCGCGCGATCTCTACGTTAGAGAAGCTGCTTTCAATCCCATACGAAGCGCCTTTAGCCGCAAACCCACCGCTCACGCCGGCGGTTCTCCGACTGGATCCAATGTTTGAACCGCTGCGCAATGACCCGCGCTTTCAGAAATTGGTTGGCCCCTCTGCAGCAAAATAGGAATCGCCATTGCAGCCCGATCGCGGCGGTGTGTTGCCTTCTGATGCATTTTTCGCTCCTATGGTTGTTGTAAAAGTCCCATGCCAAATGTAAAGACAACAACGGTTTCACCGGGAAACATCGTTTGTGTTCCACGTGATCTGCACGATAGTCCATCCCTATTGGATTACGCTGTTTAACTTCACTGCACGTTAGATCATCAGGTGAGCGTTGCTCATTGGTGGTTTGAAACCCGATTCCCGGGAACGGCTCTGTTGCTCGATAGTTTTTCCAAATTCAAAAGACAATGAAACTGTACGTAGGTAATCTCTCTATTGAGACCACCGAGAACGATCTTCAGGATCTGTTCGAACAACATGGCCAGGTCGATGAAGTCCGTCTTATGATGGACCGCATAACCAACAAATCGCGCGGGTTCGCGTTCGTCACCATGAACGACAACGCGCACGCCAGTGCCGCGATGAGCGCGCTCAACGGCCGCGAACTTAATGGCCGCACGG
>JBARAJ010000117.1:0-31453 GCA_049791915.1 Candidatus Udaeobacter sp. | reverse complement strand
CGCGCACAGCCTCGATGTCCGCGGCGCGTTCAACGAACGACTGGCTCACCACGTCAACGCCTTCTCTAAGCGCAAACTCAAGGAACGCGCGGTCGTTTTCAGTAAACGCGCAGATGCCAAGATCGATCCCTGGCAGGTTCAATCCCTTGCGGGAGCAGAGTTCGCCGCCAACAGCAACCGTGCATTCCACATCGTTTCCGACGACGCGCTCGACCACGAGCTGCACGAGACCGTCGTTAAGAAAAATCCGATTGCCGGGCTTCACCACGCGCGGCAATTGCGGGAAGGTGGTCGGGGCGCGCTGTGCATTCCCAACAATGTCCTCACTCGTTAACGTGAAATGCGCGCCGACCAGAAGTTGAATCGGCTCCGGATCGATTTTTCCCAGTCGCAGTTTCGGGCCCGGAAGATCAGCCATGATCGCGACGCGCTGGCCGGTTTCGTGCGCTGCGCCGCGGATGCGCCGGATGATCTCAGCGTGCTTCGAAGGGCTTCCATGTGAAAAATTCAACCGCGCGACGTTCAGCCCCGCGCGAATGAGCCGCACCAACATCTCGGGTGATTCCGAGGCCGGGCCGATCGTCGCGACGATCTTGGTTTTGTGCGCGGGAAGTGCCGCGTTCATGACGCGAACATTGTCTTGCCGCTCGCGCGCAAATCGCTCGCCGCCTGCTTCAAGCGCTCGGCCATTGCTGTCTCGGCGGGCGCGAGATACGAGCGCGGATCATAGACTTTTTTGTTCCCGAGTTCGCCGTCCATTTTCAGCATGCCGTCATAATTTTTTGAACATGTGCCCGGCAACTGCGCGCGTAAAAAGCGCACTGCATGTCGGTATCCACGTTCATCTTCACGAGCTCGTAATTAACCGTCTTCATGAACCTCAGTCGAGTTCGCTAACGATCTCACTCAGAAGTTTCAGTCCTTTTGCCTTTCCGGCAAGAACCCCTTCGGCATTACCGAATACACACAGGCCGCTGCGACAATTGGCAATGTGAGGAAGGAACTGCAGACGCTGGCGACCATGCTCGACTACGCCGCCGCCGTGACCCGCATTGGCGACACCATACGAGAACACGCCGAACACGTGATCGACTATCTGAAGAGGCGCGTCATCAAAGCGTTCGGCTTGTTGTTCGTCGGCCTGCCACTGATCGCGCTCGCCTCGCGGCTACTCGCGGTGCACCTGAGGCGGTGGGGACAAGGCGCGCCAAACCTGGCGTCCGAACCGGGGCGCGCTCCGCCCAAATGGCGGCCGAGGTTCCCGTCGTAAATGCCCCAATTGTTTGAACGCCGGAAAGCATGGTGGAGCCCCGACAACTTGCTGGACACAGTTTCCATCTGGGATCCCGGCGCTTCTTCGTCGACTGCGTGCAGCATGAAGATTGAGGTGTAACATTGCCATCCCACCAAAAACGGCACGCCGATCTCATGCGTCAGCTTCTTTTTTCCGTCTTCATATTGCTGCTCACTGTTGTGATCGCGTTCGGGTTTGATGCGCAGACCAGGGCGGAAATCGACGAGTTGATTTCTTTCGTCCAGACGTCGGGCGTTCGCTTCATTCGCAACGGCACCGAGTATTCCGCGGCCGAGGGTGCGCAGCATCTACGCGACAAACTCGCGAAAGCTGGCGACCGCGTGAAGACGACCGATGATTTCATCGCCGGAATTGCCAGCAAGAGTTATATCTCCGGCAAACCTTACCTGGTGAAATTCGCGGATGGTCACACTCAGCCCACGGGCGATTGGTTGCGGGCGCACCTCGCCGAGCTGAGGAAGAACAAACGGTGAAGGCCAAATCCTTGGCCCGACGAATCGCCCTGGCTGGCTTCGCGCTCGTCCTGGCATGCGGTTGCGCTACTCACGGCTGGTCGGTCACAGTACCTAAGATTTCCAAACTCAGAACCGCGCGCGAACTCCGCGTGATGACCTTCAACCTCCGCGTCCGCACGATCCTCGACGGGCACAATATCTGGGACAAGCGACGCGACCTTGTCGTGGAGCGCGTACGCGCCTTTGACGCCGACTTGCTAGGCACGCAGGAAGGTTTGGACTCGATGGAAACCTATCTGCGTCAACAACTCGGCGATTACACCTTCCGCGGCGTCGGTCGCGATGATGGGAAGCAGCGCGGCGAAATGTGCGGCGTGTTTTTCAAGACGGCCCGTTTCGAGCTGCTCGATGGCGGATATTTCTGGCTCAGCAAGACTCCCGAGAAGCCGGGCAGCCGCGGGTGGGCTGAGGTCGATCCGCGCATGGTCACTTGGGTGAAGCTCCGGCCGCGCGCCGGCGGTGCGCCCTTTTACTGGTTCAATACGCACTTCGACGCCTACAGCCCCTGGGCACGCGCACAATCGTCGAAGCTGCTGCGCGATCGGATCGTCCACATCGCCGGCGCCATGCCCTGCATCGTCACCGGCGACTTCAACACCGGTCCCGGTTCCACGCCCTACCACACGCTGCTCGCTTCGCAGCCGACCGCGGCGTCTTCGCTGCACGACGTTTTTCGCGCCGCGCATCCGGTCGCTACGCGCGACGAAGGCACGGTGCATTTCTTCACCGGCTGGCGCGGCGGACGGCACATGGACTGGATTCTCGCCAGTTCGCATTTCCAGACCATCGATGCAGAAATCGACCACACCCGTGGGCCAGGCGGTTACCCATCGGATCACTTCCCCGTCACCGCGACGCTACGCGGCCCCGCCGCTCTTGCACCGCAGCCGCAGGCGGCGCGGCGCGAATAGCCGAAGGCATGAAAAAATGAAGACACCCTATTTATCCGCTGCCCCGTGGAGAATTTCGGCGCTGCTCACTTGTCCTCAAGCACCTTGCCGGGGAGTTCGATCAAACCCTTCACCGCCCTGTCGGCTTCTTGCTCCGCTGCGTCCGCTGTCCTGGTGGTTTTCTTCGGGGCGTTGACGATCGGATGAAAGCCGGGGAAACCCTTGATGCTCCAGCGCACGTTATCCACCGGGCCTTCGCCTTTGAATTCCAACAGCGAAGTGAACAAGACCGTGATAAGCCCCGGGAGTTTCCGCAGTCCCCCCCTCGCGTTGAGCTGAGTGGATTCGCGTGCGAGATCGATGTTGCCGCCCGCTTGAATGCGGGCGTGCTCGCTGACGAGTTTCACATCCTCGAGATACAGGATGCTGTCCGCCATCCGATGATTCACGGTCATCGTGGATGGCTCGTCCGTGTGAAATCGCGGCGCCAGTATGTTGAACACGAAGTGCAGCGGGCCCACAATTGGCACGCGACCGAAGTCAGCCTTGCCGATGCTCAGCGCGCCTGAACCGGCGAGCGACGCCAGATCAAATTCACCGCCGCCCTGCCAATCGCATTGCACTACACCAGGCTCCGTCTGGGCGCCGCCAAAACTGTTGATGATCGATTGCAGTCGGGCGTCCTTGATTGCGAACTGCGTTTCGAATCGCGCTTTCTTTTTCTCCGAAGGCAGATAGACCAGCGTCTTCGGCGCGATAAAACTCCCCTCCCAGAGGCCTGCCTTGAAGTTGGAGATCGACACCACCTGCTTCTCTACGCGCACTGAAAAAGTTGGTCTCTGCAGCGCAACTTTTGTTTTGCCGCTCGCATAGAAGAGGTCGCCGTCGAGCGCCATTTCGCCATGCCAGCGGAAGTTCTCAGGGTGATCCACCGGGATCTCTCCCGCAGCGCTAACTCGCCCCGCGCCGTTCCAGTTCAACCGAACGACACGAGGCTGCTTCTGACCTGCGCTAAAACTCTTCCTGACTGATGACGACCGCGTACTGTTGAGTGTGAGCTGCGTTTCGATTCGCAGTTTCTTCTCCTTCGAGGGCAGACGGACCTGCAACCTCGCTACACCGAGACTTCCATCCCAGAGGCCCGCCTTGAGATCGGAGATGGTCACCGCCTGCTCCTCCACGCGCATTGAAAAAGTTGGCTTCTGCAATGCGATGCTTGTTTGGCCGCTCGCGTAGACAAGCTCACCGCCGAGCGCCGCGTCGCCATTCCAGCGAAAGTTCTGAGGCTGATCCGTAGGAATCTCTGCCGTCCCGCTGATTCGCCAGGCGCCCATCCAGTTCAACGGAACGACAGCAGGCTGCTTCCAAGCCTCGCTAAAACTGTTGATGATCGATTGCGGCCGCGCGCCGTCGAGGGTGAGCTGCGTTTCGATTCGCAGTTTCTTCTCCTTCGAGGGCAGATGGACCTGTATCCTCGCGACATCGAGACTTCCATCCCAGAGGCCCGCTTTGAGATCGGAGATGGTCACCGCCTGCTCCTCCACGCGCATTGAAAAAGTTGGCTTCTGCAATGCGATGTTTGTTTGCCCGCTCGCGTAAACGAGGTCGCCATCGAGTGCCGTGTCTCCATTCCAGCGGAAGTTCTCAGGCTGATCCATCGGGATCTCTCCCGTCCCGCTGATTTGCCAGGCGCCCTTCCAGTCCAACGGAACGACCCCAGGCCGGTTCCGAGCCTCGCCAAAAATATTGATAATCGACTGCGACCGCACGCCTTCGAGTGTGAGTTGCGTTTCGAATCGCAGCTTCTTCTCCTTCGAGGGCAGATGGACCTGCAACCTAGCCACATCGAGACTTCCATCCCAGAGGCCCGTCTTGAGGTCGGAGATGGTCACCACCTGCTCCTCCACACGCACTGAAAAAGTCGGCTTCTGAAATGCGATGTTTGTTTGCCCGCGCGCATAGACCAGCTCGCCATCGAGCGCCGCGTCGCCATTCCAGCGGAAGTTCTCAGGGTGATCCATCGGGATCTCTCCCGCACCACTGACTCGCCAGGCGCCGCTGGTGCTTACCGCGGACAAACTCCCGACGGCATCCGGCATCATGTCGCGTGCAAGCGCCAGCAGGTCGATCCCGGAATCAAACTTGCTGATGCGGATGACACGACTGGCGGGATCGAATGCTCCGGCGATCTCCGCTTTCCGGCCCGCATGGCCGATGCGCACATGATCGATCTCGATCGGTGAATTTGAATTCTTCTTGCCGACGGGGATCTTCACCGCCGCCTGCATGAAGTCCCACCGCTGCCCTCGCCATTGAAACTTCGCACCATCAAACGTCATCGTGGACTCCATGCCGCGGTCGTCCGGAAGTGAATACAGTTCCATCCTCAGCACCGGTTCATCCTTCTCCGGTTGAAACTTCAGCCCCTCCTTCACCGACTTCAGCCAGTCGAGATTGACATCGCGGAACAGGCCCTCGCGCTGCACCACTTGTCTCGCTGCGGCGACCGCATCGGCATTTCCAGCATGAGCCAAGGCCACAAACGCGCATTTCGCCTCGATACGCAATCCCTGCAGGCTCGCATGACACTCCAGCAGGTCCGCCTTCCTCGGCTGGACGAGCAAGAGCATGTCCATGTGCTCCAGTCTCGTCTCACCCGCTCCGCTGCCGAGCAGGAGCTGGGTATCCGCCGCCTTGAAGTTCATCTTGTCCCAGCGAAGAAATGACGGCTCGGGTCTTCTCGCCGTCACGAGGCCAAGCACCGCGAGTCGGTCGTGCCTCGCCGGATCACGATACACAGCCAGGCCATGCAGCCGGACCCCCCCTCCCGGCACCCAGTCGGCGGATTTCCAAGCGATGAAAACGCCGTCCTCTGCAAGCCGCTCACCGAGTTTGACCGCAAAAAACTCTCCGATCTGCCGCCGGGCGAAGAAAAACCCGGCAATCACGATGACCAGCGCGGTCACAACCAAGCCGAGCAAAATCCACAAACCACGACGGCGGCGCGCCGGAGGCCGCGAATGAGGCAGGAGATCGCTCATGTTTTTTCATGCTACCCATCACGCGTGACCGGACCAAGACTTACCGAATGTCTATCGTTCATTCAGAAAAGCCCGCGCGCATCGCAGGGCACGGCGGTTCGCTCAGTAGCCGCCTCCCCAGCGGTATTGCCACGCGATGCCGAAGACTTTGAAGTCGTGGTCGCGATGCGCCTTATAGCCGGTGATGGCTTAGAACCTCACGGAATCATGGCGCGTCACAGAGAGCGCGAAGGTCGTGCCAAAGCGCGCGCCTTGCTGCTGATCGTCGTTTCACACAGATGTCGTTAGGCTCGTACTTTATTTACACCGGCGTGATCGCGTCTTTTATCTACTTGCTTCTAAGAAGCCATCGCTGCTCATCGAAACTAGCGGTGTGCGATGCGTTGCGCCTTATACTCTAGAGCTTGAAGTGAGACTGCTGGCGCAGCGGCTTTCGTGCGGTTCTCCTACCGGCTCAACGTCGATGTGCGCAGCCCGCTTGCCGAGTTCGAGAAGTTGGTCGCCGCTTGTGGTTGCGAAGAGATGCATGGCGCGTGCGATGACGCCGGTCCAGCCGGTCTGATGGCTGGCGCCAAGGCCAGCGCCGTTGTCACCGTGGAAGTACTCGTAGAATTGAATGCAATCGCGCCAGTGCGGGTCTTCCTGGAGCTTCTTCTCGCCGCCGTTCACGGGCCGATGGCCGTCTTTGTTCTTTAAGAAAATTCTGCCGAGCCGCCGCGAGATTTCCTCCGCGACTTCATAGAGATTCATTATGCGACCGGAGCCGGTTGGGCACTCGATGGTGAAGTCGTTCCCGTAATAGGTATGGTATTGCAGCAGCGCGCGGATGATGAGCGCGTTGACCGGCACCCAGATCGGTCCGCGCCAGTTGGAGTTCCCACCAAACATCCCGGTGTCTGATTCAGCCGGGAGATACGAGACGCCGTATTCCGCTCCGCCGACGTGGAAGCGAAACGGGTGGTCGGCATGAAAGCGCGAGAGCGACCGCAGGCCGTAGGGGCTGAGGAATTCATTTTCATCGAGCATCTTCGTGAGCACGCGGCGGAGTTTGGTTTCATCGAGGATCGCGCCAAGCCGGCGGCCTGATTGGCCGACTTTGCCTGGATCATGGATGAACGACGTCAGCTCCGGGCGCACATCGAGGAAGCCCTGAAACCTTTTCATGAGCGAGGGAAACTTTTCTCTGAATTCCCCTTCGAAGACTGTGACTGCGCAGAGCGGCAGAAGACCGACCATGGAGCGAACCTTGAGACGCTGCGCCTTGCCATTCGGCAACTGGAGCACGTCGTAAAAGAAACCGTCTTCTTCATCCCACATTCCCGTGTCGCTGCCCGCGTGGATCGTCGCGGAGGCAATGGAAACGAAGTGCTGGATGAATTTGAACGGCATGTCGATGTAGGCTGTATCGTGCAGAGCCAGCTCCACGCTGATGTCGAGCATGTTCAAGCTGAAGAGGGCCATCCACGCGGTGCCGTCGGCCTGCTCAAGATAGCCGCCGGTCGGGAGCGGCGCGCTACGATCGAAGACGCCAATGTTGTCGAGGCCGAGGAAGCCGCCTTCGAAAGCATTCTTGCCCGCGCGGTCCTTCCGATTGAGCCACCAGGTGAAATTAAGCAGCAACTTTTGGAAGCTGCGCTCGAGCCAGACGATGTCGCCCTGGCCCGTATGCGCTTTTTCCAACCGATAAGTAAAGATCGTGGCCCACGGATGAACAGGCGGGTTCACGTCACCGAAGTTCCATTCGTAAGCGGGAATCTGGCCGTTCGGGTGGAGGTAATTTTCGCGCAGCATCAGATCGAGCTGCTGTTTGCCGAAGTCGGTATCGACGAGCGTGAGCGGCAGAATGTGGAAGGCAAGATCCCAGGCCGCGTACCACGGATACTCCCACTTGTCCGGCATGGAGATCACATCGGCGTTATACATATGGTGCCAATGCTCGTTGCGCGGCGCGCGTTTGGCTGAAGGCAGGTACGGATCGGAGCCGCGCTCTTCGAGCCAGCGGTTTACGTCGAAATAATAAAACTGCTTGGTCCACATCATTCCGGCCAGCGCCTGCCGCATCACGTTGGTCGCGTCCGCATCGAGCGAGCGTGGAATGACGGAGGCATAGAATTCATCCGCCTCATCGCGGCGCGCCTGTATCACTTCGTCGAAGCGCTTACCAAAGGCGCCATCTTTCCCGTAGGAGGAAGGGAAAGACTCCGGCGTCAAACGCAGCCGAACCACTTCGCACTTCCCTCCTGGCACAGTCAGGTGGTAGTGCGCCGCGGTCTTAGTGCCGGTCCTCTGCGGATTCACGGCGTCGGTTTGTCCGTGGACGATAAAGTTGTTGATGCCGTCCTTGACGAATGGCGTTCGGTTCTGTCCGCCGAAGAGCCGCTGCACGTTGGTATCGTTTTCCGTGAAGAGCAGCGCGGCCTCGCCATCACAGTAGAGAAAGCGCTCGCCCAGCGAGCTCTCGGTCGCCGAGGCGACGGATGGATGGTCAGTAGCTTTCAGAACCGGTCGCGGATTGTCGCGACCCCAGGACCAGCGGTTACGGAACCACAGTGTGGGCAGCACATGGATCTCCGCCGGTTCCGGACCACGATTGTGGATGCTGATCTGAACGAGAATGTCCTCGGGCGATGCTTTCGCATATTCCACGAAGACGTCGAAGTAACGGTCGTCATCAAAGACACCGGTGTTGATCAGTTCGTATTCGAATTCGTGGCGACTGCGGGCACGATTCGTCTCGACGAGCTTGTCATACGGAAAAACCGCCTGCGGATACTTGTAGAGGTATTTGAGATACGAGTGCGTCGGAGTGCTATCGAGGTAGAAGTAATACTCCTTCACGTCCTCCCCGTGATTGCCTTCACTGTTCGTTAGACCGAACAGCCGTTCCTTGATGATCGGGTCCTTGCCGTTCCAAAGCGCGAGCGCAAAGCAGAGGCGCTGGTGATCGTCGGACAGGCCAGCCAGTCCGTCCTCGCCCCAATGATAAGCGCGCGAACGCGCATGATCATGACTAAGGTAATTCCAGGCGTTACCGTCGTCGCTGTAGTCTTCACGGACCGTGCCCCATTGGCGTTCGCTGAGATAGGGCCCCCACTTCTTCCAAGGAGTGTTCGGGTTGCGGGCTGCTTCGAGACGTTGTTGTTCAGCGTTCGGTTTCATATGTTGTCGGTGTTTGAGTAACTGTTGATGAGGGGGAATTGCGACATACGAGCTTCATCGAGCTACTAAAAAGTGAACTGTAATCGTAACCGGAGGCCCCTCGAAGTGGAATAAGACTTTGGTCTAACTCAAGCGAGTTGCTCGACGGCCTTCGACTAGGTTTCGTCGTATGATGCACCTCATTGCGTGGCAATCGGACGATACCTCGCCAGTTTCGCGTAGAGCCATATCATAAGTTGCGCCGCAAGCGCATAAGCCGCGATGGCGGGGAGTGCTTTCTGGCTACGGAAGTACGTGCCGGAAAGAAGCAGAGCGAGACCAACGTGCCGATTCACATTGCAGACGACGAGTGTCTTAGTCGCCACTGTTGCAGGGATAAGGATGGCAAAACTCGCAGCAATGCAGCCAACTGCGAGCAGCAGCACGGCGACGACTACCCACGGACTGACTTCCTTGAGCGCCGGTCCCATTTTCACGAGCAGAATGATCAACGTGACCATCAGCAAGGCGTTCCCGATCACGTTGAGTGGGCTCCGCATTTTCGTCGAGAACGCTGGCGCGAAATACATCA
The DNA here is from genome assembly GCA_049791915.1 of Candidatus Udaeobacter sp. Taxonomy (GTDB): domain Bacteria; phylum Verrucomicrobiota; class Verrucomicrobiia; order Chthoniobacterales; family UBA10450; genus Udaeobacter. The sequence continues at coordinate 21,962 of JBARAJ010000117.1, read as the reverse complement.
ACGCCACGCCGATGAGTAATGGGACGAACTGCTGCTGCGCGATAACCGCCAACACCTTAAGCGGTGACACCCAGATATTGCGCCCGTAAAGCCACCCCGCCACGCCGACTAGCAGCGGAATCATGATGGGAGTGAGAAACGCCCCCCAAAGCTGATAGCTGGCGGCCAGCTCCATGTCGAAGCCGCGCTTTGCCACGACGCGTGTCATGAGTGGCGCACCGGGCGCGACCGCGATTAGGAACAAACCGATCAACGCCCCTCGATCTAGTCGCAGCAAACTTGCAAGCGCAAGCGCGAGCATCGGTGGAACAATGAATGTTGCTGCCAGTAGCTTCCCCCAAGTCGCAAGGGTAAGGCGCCGCCAATTCGCCCGGAACTGAGTCCAATTCAGGCTCATGCCGATGGAGACCATCAACAGCAGGACGGTACTCGGAAGAAGGAACTTCATTGCATCGGAGCCATGTGAGATTACGTGGCAAATCGCACGTCGGTCCTAGGTCGGTGTGGGTTAGTGCATCCCTTCACCGCGGGAGCATAGAAGTTCCCAGGGGATGCCACTTGAGATTCGGATGGAAGGAAATCAAGGCAGGTGCCAGGCGCTTATTCATGCAACAAAACTGAGGGTTCGTTCGATCAGCCAAAAGGCCGCGACGGCACCGATGGCGTAAGCCGAAATGTTCTCGCACCATGCAAAAGCCGATTGCGGTGCGGTTCTCAATCGACTGAACTTCTTGGCAGCGCGAACTGCCACGGCGATTACCGTCATGGCTACGCCAATAAAGAGGAGTTGGCCCAGTTCGACGCCTACGTTGAAAAAAAGAAGGGCAAGTGGAATGGCGTTTTGCGGTAGACCGACGTCGCGTAACGCGCTCGCGAAGCCGAGTCCGTGCAAAAGGCCAAAGCTAAAGGCTATTACCCAGGGCCACGTTTCAGTAAGACCGGGTCGTCCCTGGCGCCGATGAACGATCTCGCAAGCCACAAAGACGATGCTAAGCGCGATCGTCGCCTCGACCGGCTTGCTTGGGACATGCACGAATCCCAACGTGGCGGCCGCGAGCGTAATGCTGTGAGCAACAGTAAAAGCAGTGATGGTTCCGATGAGTCTGCGCCATCCTTTAACCAGAATAAGCAACCCGAGCACGAACAGCAGATGATCGATGCCAAAGAGAATGTGCTCTACTCCAAGCAATGCGTAACTGCTGGCTACCGCGACGGGACCTCTCGAGCCGGTGATTTCCACCCATGCTTTCGAGGGCCGCACCACTGTTGTCGATTCGCTACCGTCGAGCAGCCGCACCCGGACGAGCACATCAGTGATGGTTGCTTGCAATCCGATAAAATCGATCCGCTTCCCGGCTATACTGTCGCTGGCCTTGATGATGCGGCGCTCGACCAGTGAGTCTGGTAGTTCGCGAACCGCGGGCTCGGTAACATTGCCTACACCTTCAGAAAATTTCAATGCAATCGGGAGACGCATCCCGGCGTTGAGCGGTGTGCGCCAGATCACATCGTAACGCCCGGGTGCTGTCTCGTCGATTTCGAGATAGGCAGGACGCGATTCATGCGCATGCGCCGCCGAGGCGAAAGCGATGATACCGAGAAACAGATTTACGAGTAATCGATAGCACGAGGCCGGATGTGGAATCCCGCCGTTCATCGCGTGCCGTGCCAGGAGGTCGTATCGGCGACTGATTGTTGCCCACGCGGGAGCACGATCTCGTAACGTGCTCTCATAGCCGCAAAGAGTTCGCGTTTGGTTTCTGCGCGTTGCGCCGAAAGCCACTGCGATTTGATTTGCGATACGTCAACTTCTTCGAATTCGGGCGTGCGTCCCGGGGTGATCGAATCCACCCAAACAAGATGCCAGCCGAGACCGGACTCCACCGGTCCGTTCCACTTACCAGGTACTAACTTAAATAGCTCTTCGGCAAACTTTCGCCCGAACACATTTGCTACCTGATCGGACGTGCTTTCCCCGTAGTGGTCTTGAAACATGAATGGATCGCCGAGACTCGTTAGGTCGATTGTAGCTGCTGATTTGTCTGGCAGCGTTGCGAGCGCGTTCGCGGCCGCATCACGCGCCTGCGCGCCGCGTTTGTCCGGTGAAAAGTAAAGATGTCGAAACGTAATTCGCGAAGGCAGCGAAAACTGTGATCCGTTTTTCGCGTACCATTTCTTCAATTCATCGAGCGACGGATCGCGCAACGCCGATACATCGTCGGTCAGAAATTCCATCTTCTGGGCCAGACGACGTTTGACGATCGTATCGCCTCGATCCAGACCGAGCGCCAATCCTTCACGGTAAAGGATTTCCTGGCGCACCTTGTCCTCCACCAGGTTGCGCATCTCTTCCGGCGTCGGTGGGCGCTGCCATTGCGCAGTCCAGCTTATTTCAAGCTGGCGAATGTCATCGTTAGTCAGCTCAATTCTTCGCGACGTGTCCGAGTTGGCCGCGGTTGGATTAAGCCAATGATAGATGACAAACAGGGCCGCTCCGATCAGCAGAAAATGCAGAAGCGGTTCGCGAGCCCAACGACTAAACCAACCATAAACAACGGAAGTTCCTCTTTTCATACAAGGAATGGCACCCGTCCCCGGTCTTGATATCCCTATCGTTAGTTAACTGCTTGAACTTCGTAGTTGGCATAGCCGAACTCGTTGCTACGCGCGGCTATGTATTTGTCGCCTATTTTGTAGACCGTAACTTCGAACGGAGTTCCCGACAGCGTCGTCACGACCTGCCCATTCTTGATCTCATAAGCCGCCGGCGATCCTGGTTCACCGCTGCCCCAGACGTCCCACATCTCCCCGGCTTCCGGCTGCTTGCCGTCGACTTTGGTAATTAGGCGGCGCCCATCTGTGCCGTAAAGGATTTCGTACTCCTGTTTAGTGACATTGTTTCGAACCGTAAGCGTTTTGCCTACAATCAACGCCTTCAACGCATCGTCGTCCAAGGCAGTGGCACCTTGCTCCTTCAGCTGCGATACCGTCATCCCGCCAGCCTCTTTTTTAGCGGCATCCTCTATTGGGGAAAACCAGATGGGCGACGTCCAAGCCCGCTCCTGTACGGAGGCCGGAACATTGCTCGGCGGCGGGACGCCCAGTTTCTTTGCATCATAGGTTGTCCAGCGGGGAGTCGGAATTTGAATGACACGTGCATAGTAGAATGCGTGCTGACTCGCATCGAATTCAGGATCGGTCCAGCCTTTCTTCAACTCCGTCGCGCCGATCGTATTCTTGTAACTCGCGTTCTTGATGTCGACCGTATCGCCGACTGGCGGCACCTTGCCGGTTTGCGGATCCGGCCTGCGATCACCCGACCACGCGACATCGTAGATCTTTTCAAAAATCTGACCTTGTTTCGTCCAGCCTTTGATGATCTGGATTCGATCAAGGTTACCATCGTCAGGGTCCTTCACTGCCCACACCAGAAACGATGGGGGCTTTCCAGCCTGGTCGGGCGGTAGATCGCCTCCCATGGGCACGCCTTTGGCATAGGCGGCTTTTATCCACTGTTTGTTATTCAACATGTCAGCGGTCAGATCATAACCGCCAAAAAACCGCACCTTGATGCGCACTCCGCTGGTACCGAAGGTTTCCTTGCGTTTCATGGCATCAAAAAGCGATGCACGCGTGTTTTCTTCAGCCCACACGCCTCCCAAGCCAGACGTACTAAGCTGTCTGACATCCAGACCGAGTTCCTTCTTGCCACTCAAGCGAACCTTATCGGTCGCGTCCATCAGGCCGTGGCCGCCGAAATAGTCCGACTGAACATAACCCGAGGCGGTATTATGAGAGTCGCTCGCCCCGACCACGCCCATCTTGTAAGGATTGTAACGGCTGCCTTCCTCCATCGCTAGACCGTTCTCCCACGCTTCCCGGATGTAACTGCCGTGAATCTTGGGCGCGCGCTCCTCTCCGCCGAGCAGGTAATTAAGAATCTCATAATTTGCGAACTCGTCGTTAGGCGAAAGCTGCGGGGTAGTTTCCGAAGTTCCTTTTAGTTGATGGATTTCCGTCAAAGGCTCGTTGTTGATCCGCTCCTGCGCCCAGGCTGCGTCGATCGGGCGACCCTTGTTATCCACGTCAATCGGGAACATGATACCATCGCTTAGGTTCGCGTTGTGCGAAATGCATAACAGTTCGTTGCCGTGTTTACGCTGCGAATCCATCCAGGCCCACAGATCTTCTGGATGTTGCGAATCGAGTGAACTAAATGGCGCAGCGGGGACGTGAGTCGAGTCTTTGAAGATAACATTACGATGCAGATTCCGGTTATTCGGTGTGGAACTCCATTCATAGGCGACGAAGGTGGTAAACTTTCCCGGCTGGTTGTATTTGTCAGCGATCCGGATGACTTCCTTCCAGACGCTCCCAGCTACCTCCGGGCTAACGAGTTCCTTAATTGGCTCGTTTTTTAAAAGCGAAGTTCCAATGTAAAGATAGACCTTCTGGATGTCCGCTGGTGTGCGCACTTTCAGTTTTTCAGCGATGGGTAATTTGCTAATGGGAGACGCGGGATCGTTCGCGAGTTGTACGGTGCCGACATACTCGGCGTGATCGGTCACGCCCATGAAATCAAGCGGCTTGGTGATTTTGACCTCATAACCTGCCGGATGCTTGATTGGCTGACCGAGAGCATACTTATACGCGTCCTCCGGGCCAGCTAAAGTATTGCCGAAGGTATAAGCGTCGAAGGACCAGCTGGTATGGACGTGTGTCTCGCCAAAGAACACGTCCCGCTCGGGATTTGGCGCAGCTGACACAGCCGAGACAATCGTAAGGATGAGCGCGGCGCCTAAGTTACAACAGACCTGGGTTATTAGGAGGTGTAGTTTCATGTTTTGGTTTTCGTGAAGTCTAAAAATTCACTCCGCCCTGGAGGGAAACCATTCATCACACGCTGATGTTTCCCGAATGCTCGAACTTACAACGAAGAGCCCATCGGGAAAGCCTGATATTTTGAGAGCAAAATCTTTTAATGGATTCATAACAATTAAAAGCTTACCAATGCTGAGTCGTGGACTAGCTTTGCCGGGTCGTCTGATTGCCGGAGCCGTTTTTGCCGTGGAATTCGTACTTCGATGCGACCAGTTTGTGTACCGGTTCATCGCGGAAGCATCCCCGTCCGGATAACGGCAAATAGGAAAACCGCCACAGCAAAAGCGAACGCTCTTTTGCAGTCGAATTTCATTAAACGTGTTGTGCGTTAGTCATCGTGCCGGGCCAAGGTGGTTGATACTGTCTGTGTTGACCTTGACGAGGCATCGCTCTGCGCAGTGCATACAAGTGAATTCGTGATGAAGAACGATGTCGAACACAACGGCGACCCAAGAAGCGAGCCCGAGCGTGGCTAGAACCCGTTTTCGAGCGGGCTTAAGCGTCCGCCAGCCCCGCATTAGCACGAACCCGTCGCAGTGCGGGCAACAGGGGGAGAGAGCAAGCGGAAGGAACACGAGCATGTTGATAAAAAAGATGCACAGCGCGACTGCGAAAAGAATCGCCCAATGGAAACAGAAGACCAGAAGAATACCGACGAGTAACAAAGCGAACCAGCACAAGGACCATACACCGAGCCACGCGACCACATACAGAAAATGCGACCGTGGATGGCTAAGCATGGTAGACCTAGGTTAACGATGGCAACATCAGCTAAACCGTAGTGAAATGCCACGGGTAAGTTATCATTTAAAGTGTAGATTAAAAAACAATATATTTATTTTTTAGAATGCACCCAGCACCGGATGCAATCAGCAGTGCAAGGTTTTGCAGCCGCTCCCATGATTTCTTGATTCGCGTTTTTAGACGAGGCGGCAATGTGACTGAGATGCACGAAAACGCAGACGAGTTCAAGGCGTAGTGAGATGTTGACTGCCGCGATAAGTCCTTGGAGTCACGAAACCCCGGGCTTGCCAGCCGCAGCCCGCTGCGCGATCATCCGATCTCCCAGTTGGACGAAACTTTTTCGTATAATTCTCGTTAGACGTAACCGCTCATGCTTGACTATGTCGCCGTAAATAAGGAGTGGATATTCTCCGGTGTCGGATTCTCAGTTGTTGTAGCAATTATCTTCGTAGTCCGATCGATTCTCAACCGGCATCGCTCTGACGGCTCGATATCCACGCGCCCTTTCCCCGGCGAAATCGTCCGAGACGTTGGGAAGCGGCCACCAGTGAGACGCATCCTTCCATTTCTTTCAATCGGTTACGTCATTTATGCGTTGTTGATCGCGTGGTTCATCTGTCGGCTTCTGTTCCGTGTTTACCGGGCACAGTCCGCTGGCCAGATGCAATTGTCAGGCATCCAGTGGATGCCGCTCGCTATGACCTCATTTTTTGCCTTCGCTTTCATTGGCATATGTCTTTGCCTCGCATTGTTCCTTTCAGCACGGCGCTGGCGACGCGGCGCGTTGGTGCTTGCCGGCATTTCGTGTATCTCTATTCCTATCGGCACGATTTTAGGAGGACTCACGATCTATGCTCTCACGCGCCCGGAGGTCAAATCCGAGTTCACGCAAAACGATCTAACCAAGTGATCTCGTTAGGCCTAAATCCTCCATGTTTCACGCAGGCGCCATTATTCTGACCTTTTGGGCAGGGTTCGTCTCCTTTTTTCTCCGCGAACCCTCGATCGTTTCGCATACACTTTCTTCAGCAATCCAAAGGCGCATTCCTGTCGCATCCACGTTCCAAGCGAGAGGTTGAAGCGTTCACCGGCCGCGCGCGCCTTTGTTTCGTCCGTCGCAGGCGCTCGGACTTCTGAGGTCGGTCTCTGACTTCGGTCGTGTAGGTCTTAAGTCTTATTGTGTTTTTTGTCGCGAGGGATAGCCTGACAGCGGCTTGTCCCTCATAAACGCGTTTTCGATGCTAACGATGAACAATGATTGTCCAGCTCGAAAAATAGCACAAAACAATCCGTCAAATAATTGCGCGAAGTTGAAACTCATCCCAAGTCCATCACTGGTGTTGGTAGCACTTTTACTCGGGGTTTGCCGGGCGAGTCTGGGGCAAGGCGACGCCATCTTAGAAGCACCGGGTTTGGCACCTGTTGCTACTACTTTGGCTAGCGGCAACGTCACGCTCTTTCAAAATGTCCGCATCTTCGACGGTAAGACTCCCAAGCTCTCGCCCCCTTCCAACGTGCTGGTTCGAGAAAACAAGATTGAGCGAATCTCTCTGGATCCGATCGCCGTCGACACAAATGCCAATGTCCGCGTTATTCCAGGGAATGGACGCGTGCTGATGCCTGGTCTTATCGACGCGCATTGGCATGTGTTTATGGCGGCCACGCCGCAGACGCTTCTCATGACCGCCGACACTTCTTACCTTCATCTGTTGGCTGCGCGACAGGCTGAGGCGACGTTGATGAGGGGTTTCACCACAGTGCGTGATTTGGGTGGGCCTGTGTTCGGGCTGAAGCGCGCCATTGACGAAGGCGTCATGATTGGTCCGCGCATCTATCCTTGTGGAGCCATGATTTCGCAAACCTCGGGACATGGAGATTTTCGGTTCCCCTTCGAGGTTCCGCGGACGCTTGGCGGCCCTTTGAGCCACTCCGAGGTCGAAGGCATCGCAGCCATTGCTGACAGCCCCGATGAGGTCCGCCTGCGGGCCAGAGAACAGTTGAGAGCGGGAGCGAGTCAGCTCAAGCTAATGGCAGGTGGTGGCGTCAGCTCGCCTCTCAATCCGATCGAATCAACCCAGTACACTGAAGCGGAGATTCGTGCGGCGGTCGAGGCCGCCGAAAATTGGGGCACCTATGTGACCGTGCACGCATATATGCCGCGTGCGATCCGGCAAGCGGTGGCCGCCGGCGTCAAGTGCATCGAGCATGGTCATCTGATCGACGAGCCAACCGCCAAGTTGCTGGCGGATAAGGGTGTCTGGTGGAGCTTGCAACCCTTAACGTATGAAGAAGGCGTATTTGCGCGAATGTCGCCCGTGTCGCAGAAGAAAGCGCTGGTGGTGTGGGCCGGAACGGAGAACGCCTACAAGCTGGCGAAGAAGTACAAGGTTAAAACGGCCTGGGGTGCAGATATTCTCTTCGATGCTGCGGCAGCCAGTCGACAGGGAGCCTATCTCGCCAAGATGGTGAAATGGTACACGCCTGCCGAGGCGCTCAAGATGGCCACGGCCGACAATGGCGAGTTAATGGCACTCTCCGGATTTATCAATCCCTATCCCGGCAAGCTTGGTCTTGTGGAAGAAGGCGCCCTTGCCGATCTGCTGTTGGTCGATGGAAACCCGTTGGAAAATATCAAGCTCGTCGAGGATCCCGACAAAAGCTTTGTGGTCATTATGAAGGATGGCAGGATCTACAAGAATACAGTGTCCAGGTAAGGACTGAAGGTCAGGGTCGGGGAAGTGCTGGTTGCAGCCAGGCGGATCTCTGTTATCAGTTACGACTCACGCAGCGCCCGTATCTGTTCAAGTTGCTCTTGCGTGACCACTAGCTGGCAGTAGGACGTTGGCGGCTAAGGCGGAATTCTCCGCGATCGAAGACATCAGAGTCGCATTGTTGGCAGGGATTCGCGAATGCGCCGGGAGAAATCTGGAGTGTTATCGGCGGCCAGTGCAGCGTCGTTGATCCGGGAACGCCGGCGCAGTTCTTCAAGGCAATGTCCTGTCCACCAATCCGGCGCGGTAAAGATAGCGATCGATGAAACCGTTGAGGAGGTGCTTGATGTCAAATTGGCCAATGCTGCCAGCGGCGTTCGCGTAGCGCACGATGTTGATGGGGCGCGATTCAGTGAACGTCATGGGTCGGTTTCGGTGATGTATTTTAATAAACCGAAATTTTTCGCCTGTGTCACTCGTGTTGTTTTAATGTGACGTGCACCGATGCCCGAACCCAAAGCGAGGAAATCAACAATGTTACCTGATCAGTAGCGTGCTGAATCGATCCCGCAGGTTATTGCCGGGCTCGTTCGTAACGAACGTCACGTCGGTAGACGTACCGCTTGATTCGGACAGCATGAAGCGCGGAAAATAGCTGAAATTTAGCTATGTGAGGAGCGAAAAAAAGAATGAGGTGCCCGCCTCAGCACGACAAATCCAAGATGGATTGCCGATTGTGGTGAAAATATATTGGCAATCGGACGTCGGTCTTACTTCGGTGCCAAATTGCATATGCCTTCATCGCGGAAGCATCCCCGTGCGGATAAGCGCAAACGCGAATACCGCCACAGCGAAAGCGAATGCAACGACACGCACCCTGCGCTGCTCAAACTTTCCTGAGGCACTGGCGAAGAAAAGCACTGTGGCAAACAAAACAGTGTTCGCGAGGTATTGACCGGAAACGCTGCCGGCGTTGCGCGATGCCTGCAGGCTGCTTGCAGCCTTAGCGTTGGCCTCGGCCGCCTCGCGGGTTCCCCGCACTTCGTAGAGGTTCGGCACGAAAGGGTGCGGATCGGCCTTCGGATTTTCAAAAGGCTTCTCCGCCAGCCATGCGTCGTAAGCCTTGCGCAGATCGGGTGGAAAACGTTCTACGTAATAGTTAGCGAGCTTTTCCTTGCCCTCCTGTTGCGCCGCCAGCACTTCCATGAACATCGCCACGTGAATCGTCGCCTGCTGCATCCCTTGCATCGTCACCAGACCCGCACGGCGCTCCAGCGCGTTAAACTCATTCATCAGCCGATTACTCTTCCGCGTCCAGGCCGCTGAGTGATACGAGCACCATGCCGTGCTGAGTGTCGCCAGCGCCATAAGCAACGCCGTGACTGGCTCAACCCATCGCTTTTTTTCCTGTGGCTCTTGGTTTTGCGAACCCGCCGGATCAGATCGCATTTTCACGAAGTCAGATTTGGGTCAACATCGTCCATGCGTTGAAGAATATTTTTGCTCACTATAACGAAGAAAAATGCTGTCGAGAGGCCGCACATCAGAATGCCAGTCAGTCCCTCGACTGGTCCGTATAGTCGCCATTCTTGTGGCAGTACCAGGTCTCCGTAACCGATCGTGGCGTAGGTAACACCGGAAAAATAGAACGACGATTCGAGGTCGGGCAGACATTTATGCAACCAGAAAAACAGCGCCCAGACGGCGATCTCAATGAAGTGAATGATAATCAGGAACCATGCGATGCGAATCAACAGCCATGCGATTGGCCAGAAGCGTGTATCCGGTCGCGCGCTGGAGTGCAATACGTGGCTTAACACCATGCCGAGGCCCATGGCGTGAATTATTACAGTTATCGCAACCAGGCCCGAGCCGATTAAAAGGTTAGTGATCATCGCAGTGTTATTGTTCTCATGGCTATTGGTCAGAGGTTTGCTGAAAATCTTCGACTGCGTCCGCGACACTTTTGAAGCGATTGATGCCACCCAATTTACTTTCCACACCCTCGTTACGGAGCCGGTCGCGAACGGAAGAGCGTGCTTCGACCGCTTGGAACCGGATGCGTTCGGCGGTCAATTCATCGGCCATGCCGGCAAGAGCGTGAGCGCTTTGCAAGTCCAAGCGCGGCGCAGCGGAGAGATCGAGCACAACCAACTTCGGTGGCGTCGGTTCAGCGTGCACGCGTTTCAGAATCGATTCGCAGACTTGGTCCACGTTGAAGTACACAAGACCTGATTCCGGCCGAAAGATCAGGGCACCGGAAATGAGTTCGTTGTCTGGATGACGTTCGCGATCCGAGAAACGTCGAGTGCCTGGAATGCGGCCGAGAAAAGCCACGTGCGGTCTGGACGCTGTTCGCAACAGTTGCACCAGCGAAATGATCGCGCCGATCATTACCCCGCGAAGCAGGCCCGAGCCGAGAACACCGAGAATGGCCGCCATTGCCACGACGAACTCGGAACGGTCACCGCGCCATAGCTGTTTGAGGGTCGAGAGCTTGAACAATCCTGCGACTGCGACAAGCACCACGGCCGCGAGCACCGGCTGGGGCAATGCACTTAACAAATGGGAGAAGAAAAGGACGACCACTAAAATAATTCCTGCGGCGAGTGCCCCAGAAAGCGGTGTGCGTGCGCCGCCGCCTTCATTGACGAGAGATTGCGACATACCACCGCTGATCGGAAATCCGCGCCCGAGTCCTGCGGCTAGATTTGAAGCCGCAAGCGCCAGAAACTCTTGATTGGCGTCAAACCGTCCGCCGTGTTTGGCAGTGAACATTCGCCCGATGGCTGCGGTTTCCACAGCGCCGAGCATAAAGCAAGCAAAGGCTAGCGGAAGCAGTTCGTTAAGATCGTGCCAGTAAACGGCGGGCAGGCCGATCGGAGGCAATCCGTGAGGGATGTTGCCGAGCAGCTTTACGCCACGCGCGCCTAACGAGAGTGCAGAAGCGGCCACGATACCGCCAACGACTACGAAGAGCGATACCGGTTTGTTTTTCAGGAAAATCTTTCCCAAAATGAGTAGAGCCAGCGCGGTTCCTCCCACAAGGAGCGATGTAGGATTTGTTTCGTGCAGATGCTTAAAGAAATGGCCGCTGTTCTCCCAGAAATCTCCATGTGCTCCGTGAAAGCCGAAGAGCTTGGGGAGTTGCGTGCTGGCGAGAAAGAGAGCGACACCGCACTTGAAACCGGTCATCACGCTTTCGGAAATGAAATTTACAATGACTCCTGCTTTGACGAGCCACGCGATGAACGCGATGAATGCAACAAGCAAAGCCGTTCCCGCAGCGAGTGCGCCAAACCGTCTGGTATCACCACCTGCGATTTCGCCAAGGGACGCACCAACGAGCAACGAGATCGCAGAAGTGACAGTGACAACTGTGTGCCGCGAACTACAAAACAACCAGAAGACGAGTCCACCGAACAGACAGGCGTAAAGTCCAGCCTCGGGCGGCAGATTGGCCAGAGATGCATCTCCCAAACCGGCGGGAAGCAGATATGCGGCGAGCGTAATGCCGGCGAAAATATCCGTCCGCAACCAGCTTCGCTCGTAGGCACGCAACCAACTGAAAGCCGGAATCACTCGAGCGAGAGATGATGCATTCATGACGGGAACCTCCGGCCCTCTTGAACAGCGACCCTAACGACTCCGGTCTTTCCGATGGCGGGTTTTGTACTCTTTGGCCCAGGCGCGAGCGGCCTCCAGAGGGTCGCCATGCTCCTGGCGCTCAATCCAAGCCTTAAGTCCCTCTTCATTAATCGGGAGGTCAAGAACACGAGGCGCGCCGAACAATTTCCCAAATGTCTCCATTACTTGTGTCGTGGTTGAGAAGACAATCTCATCCATGGCTTCAGGCTTGCCCTGTGAAGCATAGGCATTGAAATCGACCCAGAATCCATCCGGTCGGAGCATGAACATGCGTGTCTTGGGTATCGCTTCTCGCGGCGCGACGCCGGTTTGCGTCACCAGATACGGTCCGCGTTCGCTGCCAGAACCGAGATTCAAAATCTGCGCATCGTGATAATCGTTGGTAATCGCCCGCATTAACTAGTCCCCTTGTGGATGGGTTCTGAGCGGCACTGCCCAAGGATGCTCGTTACCAGTAACAAACATTGCGCGTGTTACTTGAAATCGCTTTTTCAACGTTACAGCTGCGAGATAGGAAGATCGAACTTATTTCGGCGCGCCAGTTCCATCGAAATCACCGCCGAGTGCCAGGTACAGATTCACGCGTTCGCGCAGGCGGGATGCGCGAACTTGTGTGAATTGGACTTTCGCGGCGAGGTTTTCCCCAGTGAGACGCAAGACGGTGAACATGTCGATCTGGCCCTGTTCGAGCTGCTCCCTGCTGAACTTCACCGAGTCGGCACTGCTCGAAACCGCGTCGCCAAGCGCGCCTTCGCGTTTACGTAGATAGTAATCGGCGGCGAGGGCGTCTTCGACGTCCTGGAACGCGCGCAACGCGGAGCCCACGTAGCTTGCGGCGGCGGCTTTTTGCTCGGCGGTGCGGAGATCTTGGGCAGCTTTAAGTTCGCCGCCAAAGAAAATCGGTTGCGTGATCCCACCGGCGAAACTCCAGATGAGGGCATTGAGCGTGCCGACGGAGTCGAGGTCCGCACTTCCGAGTCCACTCGTGGCGCTGAGCACAAAGCGCGGCAGTCGCGCGGTGCGAGCCTCATTCACGCGATGAAAGGCAGCGGCGAAGCGGCGCTCGCTGGCGATGAGGTCGGGACGGCGTTCCAGGATTTGCGCGGGCAAACCGGCGGGCACGGCTCTCGGTTGTCCGGGGAAGGAACGTCGCACATCAAACCTGCCGGCCGGGTAGCGACTGGTGACAACCTCGATCGCGCGAATGGTCTGCGCTCGCGACGCCTGTGCGGCGTAGAGTGCGTCCTCGGCGGCGGAGGTGCGCGACTTGATCTGTGACACGTCGAAGTCGCTCGCGAAGCCCTGCTGCTTGCGCACGTCAGTGAGCTTTGAGTACTCCTGGTAGATATCGAGCGTTTCCTGTGCGTTGGCTTCCTGTTGTGCAGCCTCGATGGTCGAGATATAAGCGCGTGCTACGGCAGCGGCGAGTGATTGCCGGGCAAATTCATAGTCGGCTTCCAACGCGTAGCTTTCAGCCTTCGCGGCAGCTTTTTTCGAGCGAATGCGGCCCCACACGTCGGCTTCCCATGCGGCACCGGCCGCGATACCATATACCCAGCGCCGTGAAGACGAGTCCATGCTGGTGTCGAGTCCGCCGCCGCCACTGTCCTCCGTTCCCGAACCTCCGAAGGACGGCGGATTAATGTCGCGACCGATGTCGCCACCAAGTTCCTGTCCCTGGCGCTCGCCGAGGCCTTTCATCGCGATCCGCGGGTAGAGCGATGATGCGGCAATGCGCACAGCAGCGCGCGATGCTTCCACGCGGGCGGCGGCTGCTTTGAGATCGGGATTCCGCTCAACAGCGTCCGCAACGATCGCGGTCAGCTCCGGGTCGCCGAAATTGCGGATCCAGTTCGGGACCACGGTGCCGCTGCGATGCGGGCCAGCCCAGCTTCCCGGGATTTTCGCGCGAGTGCGCTCAGGCATGATGTCCGCGCCAACAGGCGGCTGCTTAATCGCGCAACTGGCAAGCACGAGGCTGCTGGCGATAGGAAGAAGCAGGGTACAGCGCCGAGCGTTCATCGTTTGATCCTAGTGACCGCCGAAGAGAGCGGAGAGATGTTTGATGACGAACCAGTCGAACTTGGCCGTGATGCGGACGATCACGCGACGGAGGATCTGGATCGCCGTAATATCGTTGGTGTAGATCGCTCCCCCACCGCGCGCGCCGGCAGCGAGGAAGACGTCTTTATCCTTCCCATCTGTGACGAGTCGCACTGCGATGCGCTGTTCGGGTGCCGAAATGGGCGCGGTGTTGGGGAGGTTGCCGTTGATTGGCAGCTGGCCTTGTGCCGTCGCCCAAAGGATGGAATCGACCTTGCATTTGATGATGCGGCCCGGATACACCTTCATAAAGATTTCCGCTTCATCGCCGGGTTCGACGTAGCGCAGTTCGTTTTGCCGGTAGAATGCTAGCAACCACGGATCGTCCTCCTGGATGAAGCTCATCACGGGCATTGTCGCGAACTGGGTCGCGCGCACGCCGGGTTGCAGGGAAAGATTGGCAACGCGCCCGTTGGCAGGAGCAACGTGGACGCAGCCTTCGAGGTCGAATTTCGCATTGAGGAGGTCGGCCTCGGACTTGGCGATCTGCGCTCTGGCCTGCGATTCCGTGGCGTCGGCAGCAAGGAATTCGCTTTCCAGATTTCCCAGGTCGGACTGCGCCTGCTCGAGGTCGGCCCGCTTCCCGGCCCCGGTGGCGGCGAGTGCCGTGAATTGCTCGACCCGCTTTTTCGCCAACTCAATCCGCGGAGTCAACGCGGCTTTTTTGTTCGCAGCATTGTTAAGTTGATCGTTCGCTCCCCGTAGCGTGGCCTCGGCGGCTTTCACCGCTGCCTCGAAGGGCACGGGGTCGATCTTGAACAGCACGTCGCCTTTCTTAATCGGCCGGTTTGGTTGAATCGGCACCTCGGTAACCTGACCGGTTATGCGCGGAACGATCGGGATGACATAATTCATCGCGCGCACGTCGTCAGTTGCAGGCGCGCAGATGTTCAGAAGGAGGAAAAGAGCCATCATTGCGACGATCGGCAACGTGATGGTGATGACCTGGGTGGTAAAATTCCAGGGCAGCCACTTGAATTTAAAGAAAATGAGCCAGACGAAGAACCCGTAGATGCCAAGCAGGATGATTTCCATTACACGTTCCCTCCTTTAGCCTCGGCTTCGAGTTCTGCGATGCGGGCGCGGAGTTGTTCGAGTTCACTGGTGGCGGGCTTTTCCCCGTGCAGGTTTCCGTGCGAGTCATCGACATCCGTGCCGTACGCCATCTTGTGCAAAACTGGCTTAGAGTAGGCCCAGAGCCAGGCGATCGGCCAGAGCAGTCCGCCGAAACAAAGCGAGAGAAAGCACAGGCACTTGATAGCTCCGAGTTGTGGATGCCTTCTTTTTTCGGCAACCTTCTCAGGGAGGATATGGACCAACAGGAAGACCACGATCAAGACGGGCGGGACGATGATGAACGCGAACCACGCAATGACGTCCGCGACTGTATCGAGCGTCTCACCATGGAGAAACGAGGCGTGAGCACGCGACGGTAGTGCCAGGAACGTTAAAGCAACGAACAGAACAAAGCCTCTGCCGCGAAACCGGCACGACTTTGCGTATGAACGGATGAGTGAGTCTTTTGGTTTCATGGTTTATGAACTCGCAATCTCAGTGTTGTACATTTTCAACCATGTCTTTGTCCAGAAAATGCGAGCGAGGGTTTGTAATTGCTTGCCCTGGCGCTTCGCTGCGCAGCGTTAATATCCGACGACATCGTAGTCCAACGCGCGGAATCATCGCAGGGATCTCGACCAAGGCCTATTGGACTTTCGTCGTACACGCTCGCTCACACTTCCACGATTGTCCGCTCCCCGTTTACTGGGCGTTCCGGGAGTTTGTCAGCCATTAATTGTTCATGACCTGCCCCGGCTTCCCGGCGATTGATCCAGCCACGGCTGGAATTCCATCGCTATTTGCCGCGCCGCCACTCACCATTCGCTCGTTCGAATGAGCAGCATGCAGAAGAAAGAGGCTGAATCGTACGGCCGGATTGCATTCCAAGTTTTCCTAACTGGTGTCGCCTATTATGTGGCGACAGAGATTGCGTGGGCCCTTTGCTTTCCCAATAGTAAAGTTTCTCTTCTTTTTCCGCCGCACGCTGTTCTGGTGGTTATTCTGCTATTGGTGCCGGTGCGGCACTGGTGGGCGTACACTCTCGCCACAATCCTTGCTCATTTCGTGGCGACGCAGCAGGCGCACTGGCCGGTGCTTTACGCTTTGCACTGTGAGGCTTTTGATGCTGCGCAAAACGTGTTGGCCGCGGCCGGGATTCGGCTTTTCATCAAGTCGCCTTTAAACAAAATTACGCTGCGCGACGCCATTGTTTTCGTCTTGATTGCCGTGATCATCGTTCCTTTCGGGACAGCGTTCTGGGGCGCGGCTTTTACCATCTCCAACGGTTTCGGGACTAATTACTGGGTTGAATGGCGTAACCTCGGAATTTCCAACGGAGTGACCGCGGTCGTGTTAGTCCCAGCACTTTTGCTGGTCGCCGAGCGTTTGTCGCGTCGCGGAAGTAGAACGAAGACGACGCGCCTGATCGAGGGAAGTTTGCTGGCATTGGGAATCATTATTGTCGGCGCGTATGTTTTTGCCATTGTGCCGGCCGGACCGGATACCTCGCCGGCTTTACTCTACGCGCCGATCCCGCTGCTCATTTGGGCGGCGTTGCGTTTCGGACTGAGCGGAATCAGCGCGGCCATGTTATTAGTCACGTTTGAAGCGATTTGGGGGGCGATGCACGGACATGGTCCGTTTCTCCAGCAGAGTCCGGCGGAAAATGCACTCGCCTTACAAATGTTTCTTATCGTCACGGGCACTCCGCTCATGTTCCTAAGCGTACTGCTGGGGGACGACAAGAGGTCACAGCAAGCGCTGCACGAAGTGGAAGAGGACGCACGCCGTCATCGTGAGCAAATCAACCAGCTTAGCCGCGTCAGCTTACTCGGTGAAATGACTGCCTTACTCGCCCATGAACTGAATCAGCCTCTCTCAGCCATCGTCAGCAATGCCAGTGCGGGTACGCGCTTTATCGACCAAGGCAGGGAAGATTCCGCGACCTTGCGCGATATACTGGTCGACGTCGCGTCGGACGCACTTCGAGCGAACGACATTATCGGCAACGTGCGCAACACAATTAAGAAAGGCGATTCCACCCGGCGCCGGATTGATCTGAATGAGCTGGTCACGAATGTAGCCCATGTCGTTCGGCCGGATGCAGTGGGTAATTCCTGCGAAGTAGAAACATCTCTGGCCAAGGACCTGCCACCGATTGAAGGAGATCCGGTCCAGATTCAGCAGGTCCTGGTGAACCTGGTCAGTAATGCCTTTGACGCCATGCGGCAGACACCGCCCGGTCAGCGCAAGGTAGAAATTAGTACGGATGGTAATGGCGACGGCGAAGTGCGCTTGAGTGTGCGCGATCATGGCACGGGCATTCGCCCGGAAGTGCACGAACGCTTGTTCGACCAGTTCTTTACCACCAAGGAGCATGGTCTGGGAATGGGACTCGCAATTGTTCGCTCTATCGTGGAATCTCATGGCGGTAAAGTCGACGCGGAGAACGTTGCCGACGGCGGCGCGCGCTTCCATTTTACTTTGCCGGTAATTAAGACAACATGATGCCGGGCGAGCCGCAGCGAACGAATTTTCGTAGAACGGAAGTTTAATCCCACCGCAAAGCGTGCTTCTCCCGCCCGTCCCGACGTGTTAGGATAAGGCACATCAGCCTTTCGTGAACTTGAACGATCACGCTTGGGCGGCCGGTCTCGGTGTATCGAGGGCGCCGCGAGCGAGCGCTGCGACGGGGCTAGCGTCAAAGCGGCCTATGCCTGGCAGGTTACAATTAGGTGACATCTGGAAAATGCGGCGCGCACAATTCTCTGTCCTTGTCGCGATTGCGGCAATGGCGTTCCTCGGGTTGAAAAACGCGGCGGCAGATGAGCCGAAGCGGGTTCTGCTTGTCCATTCCTTTGGCAGCGCCGCGCCGCCTTTCACGGTCGAGTCCACGGCGTTCGAGACCGAGTTGGTGGGCAACATGGGTGGCCGCGTGGATCTCGACGAGGTCTCGCTGGACATGGCGCGTTATCCCGACCGGGACATGCAGGAGGCGATTGTTGACTATCTGCAAAAACGCCAGGCTAAATGGCACCCCGACCTCGTCGTGCCGATCGGGTCCCCTGCCGCGATCTTCATGGCTACGTATCGCGACCGTCTTTTTCCGGAAACCCCCATTCTTTACGCCTCAGCCGATCGCCGGTTACTGCCGCCGGGCGCGTCGGACAAGAACGCAGCCTACGTCGGGCAGATATATGAAATTGCCGGCTTCCTTGAAGACATGCTGCAAATCGCGCCTGCGACAAAAAATATCGTGGTCATAGTGGGCGCAACGCCGCTCGAACATCTTTGGCAGGGCATGTTTCAAAAGGCAGCCGAGCCGTTCGCAGGCCGGATTAACTTCACTTACTTCAGCGATCTCTCCTTCAAGCAAATGCAGGAGCGGGTCTCGACGTTGCCGCCAGATTCCTACATTTTTTTTCTCCTCCTGCTTCGTGATGCCGGAGGAGTAACCATCAATGCCGATGAGGCGCTGCAACGGCTCCATGCTGTGGCGCGCGCTCCAATTAACGGCATCTTCGATCATCAACTCGGTTTAGGCATCGTTGGTGGGCGCCTTTACCAGAGCGAGCGCGTCGGGAAGGCAGCCGCACAGATCGCGATTCGCATTTTGCGTGGCGAATCGGCATCCAGTTTTCCTCCAACCATGATCGAGCGTCTGCCTCCGCGTTACGACTGGCGTGAGCTCCAGCGTTGGAAGATCGACGAGAAACTACTGCCGCCTGGAAGCACGGTCTTGTTCCGCGGGCCGACGGTTTGGGATCGTTACCGGGCGTGGATCATCGCCGGTCTTTCGGTCTGCTTTCTGCAAGCACTGCTTATCACCGGTTTGCTGGCCAATCTCGCGAAACGCCACCGGGCGGAGCGTTCGTTGACTGAAAGCGAAGGCCGTTTTCAGAATATGGCCAATGCGGCGCCCGTCCTGATGTGGGTGTCGGGCGAAGACAAGCTTCCCACTTATTTCAACAAAGCGTGGCTTGAGTTTACCGGGCGAAGCATGGAGCAGGAACTTGCTAACGGCTGGAAGGAAGGCGTTCATCCTGATGACCTGGCGAAGATTTCTCAGACTTACCGCCCCGCCGTCGATGCGCGCGAACCATTCGTTATGCAATATCGCCTGAAGAACTCCGATGGAGAATATCGCTGGATTACGGATCAAGGAGTGCCGCGTTATGGCGCGCGCGGGAATTTCCGCGGCTACGTCGGTGCCTGCGTGGATATCACCGATTTATTGAAGAAGGACGCAACGCTGCGTCAATTCGAAGAACGCGTCGCGCTGGCGGCAGAAGCCGCGCAGCATGGTGTGTGGGAATTGGACACGGTTACTAACGAGTTGTGGGTCTCGGACAAGGTGCGCTCTCTACTTGAACTAGATGGTGATGCGCCGACACACGAAGACTTTCAAGCGCACGTGCATCCGGACGACCGCGCCGCGCGCGATGCCGCGATCCAAAAGGCTATCGCTAGCAAAGGCGATTACGAACTTGAGTATCGTGTTCCCGTGCGCGACGGAGCCATCCGATGGATCGGTGAACGCGCTCGCTGCCTTGCCGACGAAAAAGGGGCGCTAACGCGGTTGCTAGGCGTTTCGGTCGATATCACCAAACGCAAGCAGGCGGAAGAGGAGGCGCACCGGCAGCGCGAGCAAATCAACCTGCTTAGCCGCGTTAGCCTGCTCGGTGAGATGACGGCCTCACTCGCCCATGAACTGTATCAGCCGCTCTCGGCGATCATCACCAATGCGAATGCTGGAATGCGGTCCATCGACAAGGGTAAGGAGGACCCTGGAACGTTGCGCGAGATCCTTGTCGACGTGGAGGCAGACGGGCGCCGCGCCCACGATATCATCCGTAGCGTGCGTAACACAATTAGGAAAAGCCGTCCCACCCTGCGCCGAATTAATCTGAACGAGCTGGTTACTAAAGTAGCGCATATTGTCAGGCCTGATGCAGTGGCCTATTCTTGCGAGATAGAAACATCGCTCGCCCAGGGCCTGACACTGATCGAAGGAGATCCGGTCCAGATTCAGCAGGTCCTGGTGAACCTGGTCAGTAATGCTCTTGATGCCATGCGGCACACGCCACCGGACAGACGCAAGGTAGAGATTAGCACGGCTAGAAATGGCGACAATGAAGTGCGCTTGAGCGTTCGCGATCATGGCACAGGCATTGGCACTGAAGTGCACGAACGCTTGTTCGACAGGTTCTTTACCACCAAGGAACAGGGGCTGGGAATGGGATTGGCAATTGTGCGCTCCATCGTAAAATCGCATGGCGGTGACATCCAGGCGGAGAACGTCGCCGACGGCGGCGCGCGCTTTTATTTTACTTTACCGGTAAAGAAGAAAACCTGATGGCGCCAGATCGATCGGTATTCGTGATCGAAGATGCCGTCGATCGCAGGGCATAAGACCAAGGTCTCATTTCCATTTGCCTGACTGACGCTGTCTAATTCGGCAGCGTTCTTCGCATCTATGACCGAGACAACTGGAACAAAGCCGGCGCCTGACTCTTCTCCGAGTACGTCCGCGGAGATATGCTATCTCGTTGACGACGATCCATCGATGCGCAAATCCATCAGTCGTCTGCTCGAATTGGAGGGATTCAAAGTACGTGCCTTTGGCGACCCAGAGGATTTTCTCAATGAAATGGCAACAAATCATGTACGACTTGTTGTCCTGGATATCTGGATGGAACGGATGACGGGAATGGAATTACTAGCACACCTATGCGCAAGATCGCCCGACACGCGTGTGATTTTCATCACGGGTCATGAGGATCGCGCTGCTGAAGCCACCGTGATGCGGGCCGGTGCCGCCGGTTTTTTCATCAAGCCCTTGGATAATGAAAAATTTATCGCTGCCGTTCGAGACGCCCTTGAGCAAGCCAAGACGTTAGGGTGAAAGAGAATACGCCTGACCTGCGCGCAGGCGCACGTTCGCAAATAGCCGTTATGCCTGACAGTTCGACTGACAATTCAAAACGTTCGCTGGCTCCCAGGATTATTCCTGGGCCGGCTGACCTGCAGCACTATCCCGCTCATAATCTGGTGGCCTGGCAACCACAAGGTATACTGGATGATCAACTGCTGGAGGAGATTGGTGAATGGGTCTGCCATATCGAAAAAGTGTTAGTACCGTTCAACAGATTCGTTGATTTGAGTCGATTAACGAGCGTGGCAGTTCGCACCAGGCATGTTTTTGAATTTGCACGGAAGCGGAGAGAGCAATTCGCGGGGGCCACGCCGGTGAAGTCGGCCTTGTTTAGCGAAGATTGGGTCGGTTTTGGCATCGCCCAACTGTATGAAAATCTCATGAAGGAAACGCCGATCGATGCGCGCGCATTTCGCGACCGCGCGACGGCTGCCGTCTGGCTGGGTGTGCCAGCGGAGATTTTGAAACTCGAAGATAAACCGACGCCTCTTCACTAGGCGTCATTTCGATCAGTCAAACTACTCTGCTGATCGTCGGCTTAGGCCGCCGGCATGGGACGAAAGTCTTATTGAGATCCGGGGGCTTTCTGCTCTAATCACAGCTCCGTTTCTAATCATCTTATGAAATTCCTGAAAATCCTCGCCGTCTCCGTCGCCCTGTTCACTACCGTGCAGGCGATGCAACAACCGTCGTCTCATACCAAAGGCACGCCCACTGGAAAACCAACCGGCCAACTCAAGCCGGGCGAGTATTGGTGGAAACCGCAGCTCTCTCCGAGCGGTCCGCTCATGGTACTGGTGAGCGTTCCCGAGCAGACCATGCACGTTTATCGCAACGGCATCCTCATTGGCCGCTCAACAATAAGCACCGGCTCAAAAGGACAC
>JBARAJ010000116.1:0-2712 GCA_049791915.1 Candidatus Udaeobacter sp. | reverse complement strand
TCTTTGGGATCAGTGCGACGGATCCAATTACGTTCGTTGGCATCTCTGTAGTGCTGCTCGCGGTCGCAATCCTCGCCAGCTACGTTCCGGCGCTGCGCGCAACGAGGGTCGATCCCATCGTCGCTTTTCGCGCGCAATAACTGCCGCGCGATACGCAATGTTTAACCGGCGGACATCGCGATGGATTATTATCGAATCAAGGCAACCTGGGCCAACAGCACAGGCGCCGAAGTCAGGACCGACAGAATGCGGATCACGCACACATGGATGCGAACGCACGGCACGTGTCAAATCATCGGAGGCATGTCCTCGCCCGTGACCGCAATCGGTCAGTAGCAACAGAACTCATTCCGCCCGATGGAAAAAGGCCAAGCCGATAAACGACCTGGCCTTTTAGGCAAGATAGTCCACAACAAATTTGCCGGGCAGCGGATCTATTTTCCGCCCTTCGGCGCAGGAGGGACGACAACCTCCTTGTGTTGCGCACAAGCCCCAAGTCCCAACGCCGTGACTAAAACGGCCACTACCACGATCATTTTCAAAAATTTCAATCTATCTCGCCTCCTTTCGCAGCAAGTTGCTCCGGTCTGTTTAGGCAGGGAACTCAGGGGAAGCAATGCTTTTCTTAAGTTTTTTAAGCCCCGTGGCCAACGGCGTTATTTCGAGTAACCGGTTGTCCCTGCGCTTGTGGTGACTGTCTCTTTCTTTTGAGCACAAGCACCAAAGCTCAAAGCAGTGGCCAAAACGGCCACGATGATGATCGCCTTTAGAAGTTGTTTCAATCTATTTCGCCTCCTTTCGTTGCAAGCTGCACTGCCCGTGTAGGATCACACGGACAACAACGTATTTGTCAAGTGCTTTGGATGTATTGCCGGGCGATCAATCCAAGCCCCAAGCCCGGCAGTCGTGTCATGTTGAGCGAAACGAAGGGCTCGGGCTATGGATGGAGACGGCGCGCCTTCGCGCCGCTTCTTCAGCTCCCGACGCGACGAGGGCGTCGCGGCGCCAATCACGCACTTCGCGCCGCTCAGGATCGCAAGTTCGACGTGGGTAAACTTCAAAATCACTCCTCAATCACAACCGGCGTACCCTCATCGACCATTTCGAACAATTCGATCACGTCCGCGTTACGCATCCTTACGCAGCCATGACTCGCGGCGGTGCCCACCTTGTCCTCGTGTTTGGTGCCGTGAATGTAAACGAAGCGGTCGCGCGTATTCGCATTCTGCTCGTCCAATCCATCGAGCCACAAAATACGTGACGTGATCAGGTCCTCCGTCGGAGGAAGCCCTTCGTCGGCCTGAAGCGGGACGCGGCCTACAAAAACGGTTCCGTGAGGCGTGTCGCCACCGATCTTCTCCGCTACGCGAAAACGGCCGATCGGCGTCTTGAAGCTCCCCTTCTCCGTCCCGATACCGAATCGCGACGTGGACACGGGGTAGGTGCGGATCGGTTGTTCGTTTTCTTTTACAGTGAGTTGTTGGTCTCGAATTGAAACGTGAATGCTCTTCATTCGAATTTTTCTGCTAGCGACAAATTTCTGTTACAGCGTTAGAATCGACATGCGCATGGGAGGTTATCACATCGCTGTCGTGGGCGCGACCGGCGCCGCCGGCACTGAATTGTTGCGCGTACTGGAACGGAGAAGTTTTCCGGTCGCAAGTCTGCGTCCGATTGGTTCGGCGCGTTCAGTTGGGAAATCTATTCAATTCTGCGGTGAATCGATCCCGCTGGAAAAACTCGACGCCAGATCGTTCGAAAAAATCGACATCGCTTTCTTTAGCGCCAGCGGAGACGTTTCCCGAGACTATGTCCCAATCGCGTGCCAGTCGAATGCGATCGCGATCGACAAATCTTCGGCATTTCGGATGGAGCCTCATGTGCCGCTCGTGATTCCGGAGATCAACGGGAACGACGTGCGCCACCACCGCGGGATAATCGCAAATCCAAATTGCACGACTACCGTCATGCTGATGGCACTCTATCCGTTGCACAGGATCTTCCACGTCCGCCGCGTTTTTGCCGCAAGTTATCAGGCCGTTTCCGGCAGCGGCACCCGAGGTGTCGAAGAATTAACCCGGCAGACGAAAACTTGGGCGGAGGATCAAGAGTCCTGTAGCCAACGCCCTGCGGGCGACGCAAACGCAGCGACCGCGCATGATACCCGCGCTTCGCACAGCGAAGCGGCTACATTTTATCCTCATCCAATCGCTTTTAATGTGCTGCCACACGTCGATTCATTTCTCGACAGCGGTTACACAAAAGAAGAAGTCAAAATGCAGGACGAAGCGCGCAAGATCATGCATTCACAGGCTCTCCGCCTCTCGGCAACGTGCGTTCGCGTCCCAATTTACCGCGCGCATTCAGTGGCGGTAAGCGCTGAGTTTCAGCGACCGTTGTCAGTGGAACAAGCGCGCGAAATTTTGTCGAAGGCGCCGGGATTGGAACTGGTGGACGAACCGCACAGCAATCGTTATCCGATGCCGTTGACGGTCGCTGGGAAAGATAATTGCCAGGTGGGCCGGGTGCGGCTCGATTGCGCTTTTGAAAATGGCCTCTCGTTTTGGGTCTCAGGCGATCAACTGCTCAAGGGTGCCGCGTTGAACGCGGTTCAGATCGCCGAATTGCTGTAGCTGGCGCGGCGATCAAGATTTGTAGGGCGTTTCTGTGAAACGCCAAACCATTAACACAAATCCAGTTGGCGTCTGACAC
>JBARAJ010000115.1:0-2787 GCA_049791915.1 Candidatus Udaeobacter sp. | reverse complement strand
ATCTTAGAGAGCGTGAACGACGGCGTGTATGAAACAGCAGCAGTTTGAAAATTTCACTGCCTCCAGTCTTTATTGCGAAAAATGCAAAGCCGCGATGCCGGTACGCGAGCGGCTTTTGTTAGTCCTGCCTGATCGCGAAATCTTCGATTATCTGTGCACGGGGTGCGGAACGTCAGTAGGCCGGCGTGAAGTTACGGCCGGCGAGAAGATGATGGCACAAGCGATGGGCGCGCGGCGTCCCCGTCGCTCTGCCAGGGTGCACTGACGCCGCCACTCAGGAATGCGAATCGTCTTTATCGGCACGGGCGAAATCGGCGTGCCGACGCTACGAGCATTACTGAACTCCGAGCACGAGGTTGTTGCGGTGGTCACTCAACCGGATAAGCCGGTCGGGCGCGAGCAGCGCATTGAACCGCCGCCAATTAAAAACGAGATAACGAGGAACGGCAGTTTCCAAACCCAGAAAACATTCGGGGCTGGGAAGCCGCCACTCCTTGAGGTTCTGCAGCCGGCGAAGATTAAGGATCCACACAGCATTGAAGAAATCCGACGGCTTACGCCCGATGTGATTGTCGTCGTTGCTTACGGCCAAATCCTGGCGCGTGATCTGCTCGAGATTCCACACCTTGCCTGTCTGAATCTGCACGCGTCGCTTCTTCCTCGCTGGAGGGGCGCAGCGCCGGTCCAAGCCGCGATCGCGGCGGGCGATCGTGAGACCGGCATCACCGTGATGCATATGGACGAAGGACTCGACACTGGCGAGATCCTGCTGCAGCGCAGTGTCGAAATCCTGCCCAACGACACCGGTGGATCATTGCATGATCGCCTGGCGCAGATTGCTCCGGAGGCGTTGCTTGAATCTTTGCAACTCGTTGCGGCCGGGAACGCGCCGCGCATTGCGCAGGATAATGCGCGCGCGACTTATGCCCCAAAGCTGAAACGCGAACACGGCTTGATTGATTGGTCCGAATCAGCAGAAGCGATTGTGAGAAAGATTCGCGCGTACAATCCGTGGCCCGGCGCATTCATGAAAGTCGATCGTCAAAACCTCAAAATCTTTTCCGCTTCAGTTGTCGACCTCAATGGCCAACCCGGGGAAATTTTGCGCAACGACAAAGACCTGATCGTTGCCACTGGCAAAGGAGCACTTTCTCTCTCCGAAGTGCAACTTGAAGGAAAACGGCGAATGACCGCCGCGGAATTCTTGCGTGGGCACGACGCACTCCTTCGCGCCACAGATTGAGTAGGGGGACTGCGGACATTCTGCCCGCAGTCGTCGGCATGTTGCCGGCGACGGCACTGGGACAGGCTTGCGGATGGACTGGCACGCGTTCCGGTTGTGCACTGCTTGTCAGAAGCTCTCCGGCAGAATGCCAGCGCCCCCCTCGCATTTTGCTTTCCAAACGTGGCTATCTTCTGTTTGGATGTTCATCCGCCGCCATGGAACCCGAAGCACCAGTCTATGAACGCATCGTGCTCAAGGTGAGCGGCGAAGCAATGCAACAGCACGGCGGGCGCGACAATATCTCGCCGCCCGTCGTGCGCGAGATCGCCGAACGCATGAAAGAAGTGCGCGATCTGGGCGTGGAAGTGGCCGTAGTGATCGGCGGCGGCAACATCTGGCGCGGCCTTTCTGCGGCGGATCGCGGTATGGACCGTACCACAGCGGATTACATGGGAATGCTTGCCACAGTCATCAACGCTCTCGCGTTACGAAGCACACTGGAGCAAATCGGAGTCGAGGCCCGTGTTCAGACCGCGATTGAAATGAAAAATGTTGCCGAGCCGTTCATCCTCGGCCGCGCCGTTCGGCATCTGGAGCTGGGAAGAGTCGTCATTTTCGCTGCCGGCACCGGTAACCCTTATTTCTCTACAGACACGACTGCGGCACTACGCGCTAGTGAGATTCGCGCCGACGTGATTCTCAAAGCTACAAAGGTCGACGGCGTTTATGATCGCGATCCAAACAAGTTTCCCGACGCGCGCCGTTATGACCGCCTCACGTTCACCGAAGCGCTCACGAAGCGTCTCCAGATCATGGATTCGACCGCGTTCAGTCTCTGCATGGACAACAAAATCCCGATCGTTGTGTTCAACATGTACAAGCCGGGAATCCTGCGCGACGCCGTGCTGGGACGAAATGTCGGAACTCTGGTTTGCGATGAAGCTCCACCAAAGTAAACATTCAGCGATATGAGCACGGATGACATCCTTCTAGAGGCGGAGATGTTGATGGAGAAAAGCGTCGATTACATGGTGCACGAATTTGCCGCGGTGCGCACCGGCAAGGCCTCGCCTGCTTTGGTGGAAAACGTCGATGTGCACGCCTACGGATCCGCCATGAAACTAAAACAGCTTGCCTTGATCACGACTCCTGAGCCGCGTTTGCTGGTCGTCCAGCCTTTTGACGCCGGCACTGTGCAAGACATCGAAAGGGCGCTTAAGGAATCGAAGATCGGTATTATGCCTGCGGTGGACGGCAAGATTATTCGTCTGCCGATCCCCGAGTTGTCAGAAGAGCGACGCAAGGAACTGGTTCGTTCTCTGAGCAAAATGGCCGAAGAAGCGCGGGTGCGTGTCCGCGCGAACCGGCGCACCGCACTCGACGAAGCGAAGAAACTGAAGGCGTCCGGCGGACTGACAGAGGATCAATTACGCGACGTGGAAGGCGAAGTTCAAAAGCTCACCGATCGCTTCGTCAAATCCGTCGATGACCATCTCAAGCACAAAGAAGCCGAGGTCATGAAGGTGTGATTAATCTTCCTCTACCTCTTCCTCTGAGTCTGC
>JBARAJ010000114.1:0-3707 GCA_049791915.1 Candidatus Udaeobacter sp. | reverse complement strand
AACACGACGAACCTGGAAAAAGAGCTGGCTTTGCGCCTTGGCATTCCGATGTACGGAGCGGATCCGAAGTTTTTCCCGCTGGGAACAAAGAGCGGCTGCCGCAAAATTTTCATGGATGAAGATGTGCCTTCTCCTCTGGGCCGCGAGGACATTGGCAGCAAGCAAGACCTCGTCGACGCGATCGCGCAGATGCGGGTGACCAAGCCTTCGATCAGACAGGTGATGGTGAAGCTGAACGAAGGTGTCTCCGGTGAGGGCAATGCGGTAATTGATTTAACAGGGCTTCCCGCGTCCGGTGACTCGAAAGAGGTAGCTATGTTAGACGATCGCCTCCGTGCCATGAAGTTCGAGTCACAAGAAGTTACTTATGAGAGTTACATGAAGAAGTTGCGGGAGCGAAAGGGAGTCGTAGAGGAACGGATCATGGGAGAAGAATTTAGGAGCCCGAGCGTGCAGCTTCGCGTCACGCCACTCGGTAAGGTTGAGCTGTTATCAACGCATGACCAGCTTCTGGGCGGGCCGAGCGGGCAAAGCTACCTTGGCTGTGTTTTCCCTGCCGACACCGATTACGCTCCGCTAATCACCAGAGAAGCTGCCAAGGTAGGCAAACGTCTGGCCAAAGAAGGTGTGATCGGTCGCTTCGCTTTAGATTTTGTGGTAGTGCGCGCGAAGAATGGAACCTGGGAGCCGTACGCGATTGAGATTAACTTAAGAAAAGGCGGCACCACCCATCCGTTTTTGACTCTGCAATTTCTTACCGATGGAACTTACGATACGGAGACTGGCATTTTCACGGCTCCGAATGGCCGGCAGAAATTTTTCGTCGCCAGCGATCACGTGGAGTCACCCGCATATCGCACGCTGACGCCGGACGACCTTTTCGATATCGTCGTGCGGCACAATTTGCACTTTGGCCAAACGCGGCAGACAGGCGTGGTCTTTCACATGATGAGCGCGCTCGGTGAGCTCGGAAGAACGGGATTGACCGCTGTAGGCAATTCGCACGAGGAGGCGAAAGCAACTTACGATCGCGCCATCGCTGTGCTCGGTGAGGAAACACGCGGAGAGTGAAACGTTGAAGCCTTGAGGTGGATCGTCTTCTCCGAAGACGATGCCGAGTGAGTCGCCGGAGGCGCAGATTCAGCCAAATAAAGCCGTCCCCCAGCCGCCGGACCAGCGCGTGTCAGGACAACGCGTTTCACCATGCCCACGTGACTTGTCCCGCCATGGTTTTCGCCTGGACGGCCTCAGGTAAACAAATTGTTACTAAAAAAGTCTTGACACTTTTCAACGCGAACAGCTAAAAACGGCGCCTCCACAGGGTCCTAGGGAAAATCCACTCAGCCAAATCTCCACTTATGAAGAAGAAATCCACTTCGCGATTCGCGTTTTTTAATCTCCGAGTTTTACTCGGATTCACACTTAGTTTCCTCGGCGTAGCCCTGGCAATTTTTGCGGGCATGGGCGGCTTACTGCGCGGTCCGGACGGTCCGAGCCCGACTGGCGTTTCGCCGGGGCATCCCGACCAGCCCGCTCATTACTTGCCGGTGCCGGGCGCCAATACACGGGAAGAGGAGACTGGTTTGGCACGGTTGGAACAATACTGGAACGATCGTCTGACGTTTCCCACCGGCCGATTTAACCCAGCCTGGGTGCGTGCGGCCGCCAGGGAACATGCGCGCATGCCACGTGGCGTCCCATTTGGACAGCGTTCCAAGCTTAACCTGGCTAATCCGGATGCCCTTAACACTACTAGTTTTACCGCGCTCGGTCCTCAGCCGGAGCGCATGACTGGCTGTTCGGGTTGCTTTAACTACACGACCACTCAGGGTCGAGTGAACACGATTGCCGTCGATCCAACCACAACGGTCAACGGCAGTATCGTGGCTTATCTGGGAGCGGTTGGTGGCGGCGTATGGAAAACGACCAACTGCTGTAGCGACACTACCACTTGGAGCGTGCTAACGGATGATCCACTGATTGGTACGACCGCCATCGATACAATAACGCTTGATCCTAACAATCATAACACCGTCTATGCAGGCACGGGCGACCTTAATTACGGGTCTTTCTCTATGGGTAGTCAGGGTATTTTGAAGTCGACTGATGCCGGCGCTACCTGGACTGTGCTTGGCGCAGACATCTTTGGCCCAGCCTATGACCAACCGCCCGGGCAATTCCCGCAATATAATGCAGTGGGAAAGGTGCGAGTTGACCCGAACAACAGTAACAACGTTGTGGCCGGAACGAAAAAAGGTCTCTACTTTTCGTATGACGGCGGCACCAACTGGACCGGTCCGTGTACGACCAACAGCTTCAATACTCAACGCCAGGACATAACAGGCTTGGAGCTAACAGATATGGGTAGCGGCGTTACGCGCATCATCGCCGCTATAGGCGTGCGCGGATTCGCCACCACGGTGCAGTATGATCTCGGTCAACAGGGCGCAAACGGTCTCTACAAAGGGACGATGCCAGTCAGCGGTTGCCCAAACGACTTTAGCTTGATCAGCCGCAACGATAATGGCTTTGTATTCGGCACTCAGGTAACCGGCAGCCCTTACACAACAGGCGCGCCCATGAATGCGGGCAGCGGCGACCCGTGGGTCAACACGACCACCGGCAACCAGCTCAGCCGCGTCGATATTGGGATCGCGCCGAGCAACCCGAACTACATTTACGCGCAGGTGGGCTCCGTCGCGCCAAACAACAACAGCGGCTGCGGCAATACCAACGGCTGCCAGATAGGCGTTTGGTCGAGCACTGATGGCGGCGACAGCTGGGCCTTTATGGCTGGTTCTGCCGGCGGTTCTCTCAGGAACTGCACGAACGGCCAGGGTGACTATCCTCAAAACTGGTACGACCAGGCAGTCGCGGTTGATCCGAATAACCCGGAGCGAGTCTTTATCAGCACGTTTGACGTCTGGTTCGCAACGCGCACAGGAACTACCTTTAATGATACCACCTGCGGCTATTCTTATAGCGGAAATGCCGGTCCCGTGCATGTGGACCAACACGCTTTGGCGTTCCTACCTGGCTCGTCGAGCATATTGGCGATTGGGAATGATGGCGGCGTACATGGCACCACAAATGCGGACGTGACAACGTCCATGGTCGATCCAACCTGGTTTAACATGGACACGGGTCTGAACACGATTGAGTTTTACTCAGGCGACATCAGTGGCAACTTTGCCAATTCCCCGTCACCGATGGCAGTTGGAGGCGCCCAGGACAACGGACCTAGCTCGGTGACTTTTACCGGTACTCCTACCGGCCCTATGCTATGGCAGTTAGGGCTGGGTGGGGATGGATTCTCGGGGCAAATCGATCCCAGGGGCACGACATGCACGCAGGCGCAAGGCACAGCCACCGTTTCAGGCGCCGGGACAATCAATCAACAATTCG
Organism: Candidatus Udaeobacter sp.; assembly: GCA_049791915.1. Classification (GTDB taxonomy): domain Bacteria; phylum Verrucomicrobiota; class Verrucomicrobiia; order Chthoniobacterales; family UBA10450; genus Udaeobacter. Next base: position 302 of record JBARAJ010000114.1, on the reverse strand, counting down.
TTGTTGGGACGCAAACATTCACCTGGGTGGCGACGAGGAGTGGTGCTGGACAGGTTTCGGTCGGAACTAGTTCGACCACTGCGGCCACTAATATTGTGACAGCAGTGAATGCTGATATTCCTTCTATTGCGACGGCTGTACGGTCTGGTTCGAGCGTTGTGGTCACCGCCGTTGTTTGCGGCAGCGCTGGGAATTCGATTCCTTTCTCCAATATCAGCAGCGCAAACCTGACGTTTAACGGATCCGGCACCCTTGGCGGCACAAGGCCGGGTGACGATGTTGGAAGTCTCCGCGTCTGGGAA
>JBARAJ010000113.1:0-1962 GCA_049791915.1 Candidatus Udaeobacter sp. | reverse complement strand
CTAGCGCGAGAAAACGTACTCTCAGGCTGCTACGCGCGAACCGCTTCCCGCTGGAGACAAAGCGCGTCATTGAGACAATCGATCCAGTAAAGTTCGAACAGATTCGCCGGCGATACGTGGTGGCAGATCCCGGCGCGGACTGGCCCAAGTATCTAGATCTCGACCGTTGGATCGGAGTTAACATCCGGCGGATTCGCCAGCTCGAACTCGACGTGGCGCGTCCCAAGCGCATTCTCGATCTGGGTTGCGGCGCAGGGTACTTTCTCTACATCGCGCAGCTACTCGGTCATTCCGGAGTTGGCCTCGACATGGACCACCTGTCTATGTTCCGGGAAATCACGCGCCTGCTCGGTGTCCGCCGCGTCGTTCAGCAAATCCAGGCGTTTCGTCCGCTGCCGAGTTTCGGACAGAAATTCGACGTGATTACCGCTTTCATGATTTGCTTTAACAATCATAAGATGCCCGGACTTTGGGGCGTCCCGGAGTGGGAATTTTTCCTGGATGATCTGACTAAGCATCTAAAGCCGCGCGGCCGCGTCTGGCTCGAATTAAATCAGGAATACGACGAAACCTTCTACACGCCGCAGCTAAAGGAACTCTTTCAACAGCGCGGCGCCAAGATCCACGAGCAGAAGATTATCTTTAACTCAAGCCTTCACGCGCCTGCTTCAACTTCGTCAGTTGCTCGTTAAGATCGTTAAGCCGGCGCTGGTGCTCCTCGACCACCGCCGCTGGAGCTCGCTCAACGAACGCGTTGTTTTGTAATTTTGTCTCAACGGTTCGCGCTTCCTCACCAATCCTCGCGATTTCCTTGTCCAACCGTTCGCGTTCGCGCGCCTGGTCCCCAGCGGCAAAAGCGAGGAAAAGTTCGCCCAGCGGCGTGACTGCTACTGGAGTGCCAACTGGCGCCGTATAGCTGGGGTCGAGCGTTAGATCCTCGGCATTTAACAACCGGCTCAGGGTGGAAGTTTGCTCAGAAATCTGTTTATCATTAGTACGTAAAATAAGACGTATCTTCTTGTTTGACGGCAACTTCGATTCTGATCTTAGATTGCGACCGGTCCGAACGGTTTCGTAGATGCTTGATACGAGTCGACGCCTTTCTGAAAGGTCGGTCACTGCGTCCAACGCAACTTTTTCGGGCGGGGCCGCAAACTGAATCGAGTCTTTGCCGAGGCCAAGTAATGACCAAATCTCTTCAGTCAGGTGCGGCATGAAGGGATGCAGCAGCCGCAATGTCGCCGAGAGCACAATATCCATAACGGCCATCGCCGATTTCCTTTTGGCGTCGTCCTCGCTGAAAATGTCAGTCTTGGCCGCTTCAACAAACCAGTCGCAATAATCGCTCCAGACAAAATCATAGAGATGTTGGGCAACCATGTTGAAGTGATATTCGCGATACGCCGACTCGATTGCGTCGATTGTCTCATTCAACCGAGCGAACACTTCGACTGCGTAGATCGATAAAGACTGAATGTCGATTCTCGGTGTTGCCTCACTCGCGCCGTGCATCTGACGAAAACGCGCCACGTTCCAGAGTTTCGTCGCAAAGTTTCGGCCTTCCTCGATTTGTCGTTCATCGAACCGGATGTCCTGTCCCGAAGGCGCGATGCGCATCAGACCAAATCGCAACCCGTCGGCGCCGTACTTGTCGATTAGCTCCAGCGGATCAGGCGAATTGCCTAACGACTTCGACATTTTCCGGCCCTGTTTGTCCCGAATGATACCGGTGAAGAAAACGTGGTGAAACGGAATGTTGTCTTCAACCTTGCTGGATTTGCCGGGTTTGAACTCGAGCCCGGCAATGATCATTCGGGCGACCCAGAAAAAAATGATGTCCGGCCCGGTCACGAGAACGCTCGTCGGATAAAACTTCTTCCGCGTCTTCGAATCCATCGTCTCGTAGGCCCAAAGCCACGATGAAAACCAGGTATCCACCGTGTCTTCATCCTGGATCCAATT
>JBARAJ010000112.1:0-12017 GCA_049791915.1 Candidatus Udaeobacter sp. | reverse complement strand
TCGATGCTGGCCGCTGCCCGTCGCGGCGAACCGATCGAGGTGATTTCTCACGGCGCGCAGGTCGACATCAATCAACACCTCGTACTCGGTAATGTGACCGTTATTGATTTTTATGCGGATTGGTGCGGCCCGTGCAAACAGCTCTCACCTAGCCTCGAGCAAATGGCGAGGAGCGATCCCGAGATTGCGCTGCGCAAGATCGACATCGTCAATTGGAAAACACCAGTCGCGCAGCAATTCAATATTCACTCGATTCCGCAAGTGAACGTTTACGATCGAAGCGACCGTCTCGTCGGCACTGTACTCGGCGTCGATTTCGAAAAAGTGAAAAGTTACGTCGCGCAGGCGAAGTCGAACCGCTGACCGGTTGCGCAGAAACGCGCATTCGCGCGTGTTCATACGAATCCAATAGCGAGTCGAATATTGACTCGAGGATTATGAAACGACCGCTGCTGTGTTTTGTCGTCACGTTGTGCGCCGTCAGTTTGGTGCGTGCCGACCAGGAGATTCGGTTGTTGCAACAAACTCTCAAGGACCAGGGTTTTTATTACGGTGCCGTTACGGGCGACAAGAATGCCGAGACGACTGCGGCGATCCGGCGTTATCAGATTCGCAATGGCTTGCAGGTGACCGGGGAAATTAATGAGGAGACGTTGGGCTCGGTCAATCCTAGTTCGAATTCCGTTGCGTCGGCATCGCAACCGGCTTCAAAACCAGCCGCCGTTCAATCCGACAGCGTTCGTCCTGATGCGAGCGGTCCCCCGAGTCAAAGCTCACCGCCGCCGTCATTGAACCAACCAAATCGCCCGCTGGAAACCAATCCGCCATTCTCGGCAGCCTTTTATCAATCCGCGCCGCTTCGGGTGAACCGCCGGGTCATCGCCGGAGCGCAGTACCAGTTGATGAGCCGCGGCTATTTTAGCGGGCGCGTTGATGGAAAGTATGGATCCCGCACTGCTCTTGCCGTGCGCGCGTTTCAATCGAGCGCTGGACTTCCGCCGACTGGACGCCTGGACATCGAGACGGTCAAGGCGCTCGGGTCATCCGACACGGACTTCGCGTATTCGGCGCCAGCATCTCGCGGCAATGAGACGTGGATGCCCGTGACGAAATTCAAACAAGGCCAATGGAAAGTGAAATGGAAGAGGTATCATCGCCCCTTCGGCGGCGAAGATGGCGATGAAGATCGACAGGCAAATAGTGAGACCGGCTGGGACCCTAACCAGTACTAGGCAAATCGTTGGAGATTAAGCGCGCGCGATCGGACTTGTAGCGTGCGCTGTCTTCAGCGCATTTCCCAAGCGCCGTACGCATCTGATTCCGCTGAGGACAGCGGACGCCACAGCAATTGGCTGGTGAACTTCCACACAAGGTCTCTGTCGCTCGTTCACAGAAGATTGTGGAGAGGTGCGCAACGGATCATATTCGCACATGACCGACGAACGCATCCAGAAAATCAAATCAGCAGTTGAGGCGGCCGATCATATCTCGCCCGAGAAAAAGACTGAGCTTTTGGCCGTGCTCGCGAAGCTCAAACCCGCTATTGCCGAGGTTGCGCAAACAAACGAGGAGGAGGCTGAGAGCATCAGCCGGTTCGTCGAAGCTTCAGCGCACGAAGTCGCTAGCAAGAAGGAACGACCGGAAAGTGTTGAGAGAGTTTTAGACAAACTAAAACAAACCGTTGAAAAGTTCGAGGCCTCTCATCCGCAGTTGACCGCGTTCGTCACCGAATATTCCGCGGTGCTCTCCGGCCTTGGAATCTGACTTCTGGCCGTCGGAATCGACACCTTCACGCCGCTTAGCGGCAGTCACCATCCGCGTCAAAACCACGTCTGGACGAATCCCGCGAAATTCGGGAGTAGATCGCCGGCAGCGTGGATGAGCATTACCGCAAAGAGATTCTTTGTACGGGCCCAGATGACGCCAAAAGTGATTCCACTTACTGCCAGGACAACAATCGAGTAGGCGATCGCATCAACCACACTCGGGTTTGAACCGAGTCCTTCAACTTCGCCAGCATTTCGAAAAATGAAACCGGGAGCGTGCGCCAAACCAAAAATTAGCGACATCAGTACCACGCCGCTAACTTCGGATTTGAAGGCGGCAGCGAAATTTGACTGAACGAGCCCGCGGAAGAAAAATTCCTCCACGAGTCCTACTTCGAACACAAGCCAAACGAAACAAAGCGGCAGACCCGCAAAAAGTTGAAAAGCCGTAAAGTGTTCACGTCGAAACGCGGCGCCACCACTGCTGGCGAAATATTGGAAGCAAAGGAAAGCTCCGCCTACCACCAGCACGACCGGCAGATGACTGCCGCGCAGCGCGCGCAGACCTTCGCGCTGAATCCCGAAATCGCGAACTCGATAACCGAAGCCGAATCGAAAAATCGCGAAAGGAATAGCAACGAAAACAACAAGCTTCTTCGCCAAGCCGATGAAAAACCTTATTCGCGCTGAATCGACCCATGCATGGGGAAGATGCTGGTCAATCCATTGTGGGCCTCCGATCAGGTAAAGCGATAACAGGATGACATATCCTGTTAAGGTGATCAGCGCAGACGTACTCAAGCTGACGGAAATCGAGAGCGGCACAGCGCGAAGAGTCGCTGCCCAAGCGAGCAAGGGAAATACGCCGCCGAAGAGAACCAGCACAACGATCGCTCCAGCAGGCTCGAAGCTCCTATTGCGTAAAAGGATGGCGAAGGCGCAGGCGTAAAGAATCAGCCCGCTCGCAAGAATGCGAACGGGAGAGAACCGCCGGGAATGAGTTGTGATGGCCCGCATCTCTACTGATTCGATGCAGTGCCGGGAAAATTGGATTCGAGAAATTTAGCGCGCGATCGCGCCCAGTCTTTCCACCAGAGCCTTGCCCTTTGTGCGATCGTTGATGACGAATGTGTTGTTTTCGCCATGCGTTGACCACGGACCGCGAGGCACTTCTTTGAAATCCACGAATCTCCAGTCGGTAACGTCAGTTGGTTTCAATCCGAGGTAATCGCGTACGGCGGGCGAAACATCGAGGCCGGCGCCTTGGTTGAGATTAGGTTTCGGCCGTTCGTTACCGAAGACGTATTGCCAGTGGTCGGTTCGGAATGGTCCGGCGTCCTCCCACTGCGCATACACGGTTCGATTGCCTTTGCGGATGGCAACCCAGTGGCCTTTGCAAGTGGAAACCGCCGGACCTTGATACGCTTCACTGAACCAGGGAACAACACGCGGCGCTTCAGGCCGATGACCCTCCCTCGCTTTGTCATTGTATGGCAGCGCGCAGTAGAACGGATTAAGCCCTGGGGCGAATTTCACTGGAATATAATTGCTGCGATGAGCAGGATCAGGGTCATCCATCCCACCGTAATTTTTAGTCCATTCCTTGTCCCACGAACTTGTGCGATTCGGGACTGGATTGTTGCCGGATGGTTTCTCGCCAATCCAGAAGACAGTCGTCACGATGTTGCTTTTCCAGGGATAACGCTGTCCCGGTTCGAGCCGTTCTGCGGCCAACTGTCCCGGCGTGAACCCAAGTGAACTGACATCGAGCACCCGATCGTCCCCGGGTTTCTCAGATTTTTTGCTGAACTTCGTTTTCACAGGTTCTGCCTTCGAATCGGCGCCGTGTGCGAAAAGAGATGCGATGGACGAAAGCAGAACCGCAATCGCGTGAGTAAATTTTCCAGGTTTCATTTGTTGTTGTTAAAGCGGCGCAAAACAGGACGGCGTTGCGTCTTTCTTAATGGTTCGTGAACGAGGACGCGGATGCGCGTCAGTCGCTGCGAATTAGGATGCGCCTAAAAAGTGGCCCCCAATGTTACTGCTGATCCGGCCAAGTCAACAAAAACTCAGAAATATTCCCGCCCTGCAAGCACAGCGTGGGCGATTTCCTGAATCAAAGAAATTTGCCGGGATTCAAGATTCCGTCAGGATCGAGCGCCTGCTTGAGCCGACGATGAAGATCACGCGCCACCTCGCTCGTTGCTTCCGGCCACCACCGTTTTTTTGCCAGACCGATTCCGTGTTCGCCTGTGATCACGCCGCCCCACGCCAGCACTTGCGCGAAAAGATCGTCGAGCGCGCGCTCGACCCTTTCACGTACAGCAGCGTCGCGATTGTAGCGGTCTGCCATGATGTTGACGTGAATGTTGCCGTCTCCGGCGTGGCCGAAGCAGGCGATCGGAAATCCGTGCTTTGCCTGCAGTTTCTCGGCAAATTCAATCAGATCGACCAGGTGACTGCGTGGAACGACCACGTCCTCATTTAATTTCGTTAGGCCGGTTGCACGGAGCGAGTTGCTGAACTGGCGGCGCAACGCCCAGAGCTTCTCACAATCAGCTTCACCGATGGCTACCTGAAGTGCGTTTGGTTTTCTCATCTCGATCAATTCGCGAATGGCCGCGGACTCGCTGCGGACGCTCTCTTGTTGGCCATCCAGATCGACAAGCAAATGCGCGTTTCCCTGTGGCACGATCTTCTCACCCAAATCGCGCCGCGCCGCCTCGAGTGTGAAATGATCGGCAATTTCGAGTGCCGACGGCAGAAATCCCGCCGCGAAAATCGCCTGCACCGTTTCGGCAGCCTGAGGAGCGGTAGCGAATGCCGCGGACAAAGTCGCGCGTGCCGGCGGGAGCGGAAGCAGTCGCAGCGTGATCTCGGTGACAACGCCGAGCATTCCTTCCGAACCAACGAATAGACCCATCAAGTCGAAACCGGTTTTGTTTTTGTGCACGCGGCCGCCGGTTCGCAGGACTTCGCCATTGGCCAGCACGACTTCGAGACCGATGACGTAATTGCGTGTCACCCCATACTTCAAACAACGGGGGCCGCCGGCATTTGTGGCGACGTTTCCGCCAATCGTACAATCCTTCATGCTCGCCGGGTCAGGTGGATAAAATAATTTCTGCGCGCGGACGGCTGCTTTGAGCTCGCCGGTGAAAACGCCCGGTTCAACAATGGCGACGGCGTCGGTAAAGTTGATTTCCTTGATGCGATTGATGCGCATAAGCGAGACCGCAATCCCGCCGCTCACCGGCACGCACCCACCCACATAACCAAAGCCGCCTCCCCGCGCGGTGACCGGAACTTTCTCGCGCGAGGCGAACTGAAGAAGCTTGCTTACATCAGCTGTCGATTTTGCAAAGACGACAACTTCCGGCGGACACGTTGCGAACCATTTATCACCGCTGTGCGCGCCGATTGTTTCCGGATCGTCCGCGACAATTTTGTTATCGAGGATTTCTCGAAGCTTCGAAGCGAGTCCCATTACGAGCAACGTCGCGCACGTCAGTTGTAGGGCAAGCGCTCCGCTTTCCAGTGGTGGATCGGCTTCTCCCGAAGACGATGGCAATCGCTGAAGGCGCAAATATCAGGCAGCAAAGCCGCATTTGTCGCCAACGCGTTGAGGACAACGCGTTCCACCTAGATCGCGACGCGATAATGCCGAGCCTGCTTCATTCGTATGATGAGCGCTTCGGCTTTTGGAAAAATCACCGGCTTACTTGCCTCGGGACCGGCAAATTCATTCACCGCATCCATGGACTCGAAGCGGAGTAACGTTACGAATTCCACTTCATTGCTGTCTTCGCGAACGAACAATTCCGCGCCGCGGTAACCCTCGATCTTTCGCGCGGCGATGCTTGGAAAAATCTCATCGCGCAACAATTTCTCATACTCTTTCGCGTCTGCAGGTTTCGTCCACCCGTGCCAGATGCGTGCGATCATCGGTCGTTCTGTTGGTAGGGCGCGACCGCTCCCGACAGTGTCGGGATTTGGCATTCGATTACGAGCAGGAGCACGAGCAAGAGTAAGAGGAAGCGGAAGAGATGGTCACATGCCCATTATCTGGTACCCGCCATCGACATAGATGACCTGGCCAGTGATGGCTGCAGCCCCGTCGCTGGCGAGAAAAACTCCCGTAGCACCTAACTCGGCGGGTTCGCAACTGCGCTTCAACGGCGCTCGTTCCTGGTAATGTTTCAACATGGAGGTGAATCCGCTGATCCCGCGTGCGGCGAGCGTCTGCACAGGCCCGGCGGAAATACAGTTCACGCGGATTTTTTTTGGACCGAGATCGTAAGCAAGATAGCGCGTGCTGGCTTCGAGACTGGCCTTGGCCACGCCCATCACGTTGTAATGCGGCACAACTTTTTCTGAGCCGTAATAGGTCATCGCGACGATGCTGCCGCCGTTGGTCATCAGCGGCGCTGCTTCGCGCGCGAGCGCGACTAACGAATACGCGCTGACGTCCTGCGCCACGCGAAACGCTTCGCGAGTCGTGCTGACAAAATCGCCTTCCAACGCTTCGCGCGGCGCATACGCCAGCGAGTGCAGCATTAGATCGACACGATCGGTTTGGCTCCGAACGTTCTCGAAAAATGTTTTGATCTCATCGTCACTCGTGACGTCGCACGGAAACAGGGGAGTCTTTTCTCCGAACTCGCCGGTCAGTTCCTCGACGTTCTCCTTTAGTCGTTCACCTTGATAATTGAAAATCAGGCGCGCACCTGCCGCGGCCCACGCTTTTGCGATCGCCCAGGCGATGCTGCGCTTGTTCGCCACTCCGAACACGAGCCCGATCTTCCCCGCCAAAACTTCTTGCGTCATAGCCGAGGAACATACGCGGCTTTACCAGGCAGGAAACATTCAAAACGCCTGCTTCTTGCATGGTGTCTCACCCAAACCTGTTTGCACATGTCATGTGCTCGGAGAACAGGCGAAAACGAAACATCCTGTGACAATTCTTCTCCTTCCGTCTCGACAAGCCGTTTCGATGTTTCGTAAACACGTAAATATGAAAGCGATCATTCTACCAATAGGCAATTACGCGGTTTGGCCTGGTAGCGGAAGAAGTCGAAAAGATTGATCCTGATCTAGTGGCGCGCGACGCAAAAGGGGATGTTTACAGTGTGTGCTACGAAGCCGTGAACGCGATGTTGCTTAACGAGTTTCTCAAAGAACACAGCAAAGTTAAGCAGTTGGAAAACACTGCCGCTGAACAAGCGAAGGAAATTAAGACGTTGAAGACGGCTCTTGAGGGCGCGGCTCGAAATGGCCAAACCGGCGGCGAAAGTGGCGAGGAGTGACCAATAAGGACGGGATATTTCGGACTGGCGAGAAGGGTGGGGGCGGTTCGCTGAACCGCCTGCTGGCAATTGAGGTCGATCGCCGCTACCAAACAACCAGGCGCCACGTGGTGGCTTTGCTTTTGGAATTTTGCGGCTGACACAGCCTCCCCTACAGCGCTTAATTTCTTATGCCTGCAATTGGGATTACCGGCGGAATTTCTACGGGTAAAAGCACGTTCATCGAATGTCTGCGCGAGCTTCTGCCGTCCGCAACATTCTTCGATGCCGACCGGGCGGCTCATGCGCTGCTGAATCGGCCGGAAGTTCAAAAACAAATCCAGCGTGAATTTGGCACGCAAGTGTTTTCAGACGCAGGCGACTTGAATCGAACGAAGCTTCGAGCGATAGTATTCGCCGACGCGACCAAAAAACGCGCGCTTGAGCAGATCCTCCATCCGCGGATTCGCCGCCAATGGAGGACAAAGGCGAAAGAGCATCGCAATTCTCCCAGGTTTTTCTTTGCTGACATTCCACTTCTTTATGAAACCGGCGGTGAAAGCTTGTGCGATCGAGTGGTTGTGGTGGCTTGTTCGCAGAGGGTGCAGTTGGCTCGCTTACGAAAACGGATATCGGTCAGCAGCGCCGACGCTAAACAAATGATTAATTCGCAAATGCCGCTCGAGGAAAAAATCAGACGCGCGGACCACGTCGTTTGGAACAACGGGGATCAAACTTCACTTATGGAGCAGGCGCGACTGTTGGTCGCATCGTGGCAAGGGCAAACATGGACGAAAAAGTAGAGACATTGGAATCACAGACGGAAACCGAAGAGGCAGGCGTGCGGCCTGCGCAGGAACAAGACGCGGTCGACACGGCGCCACGCGCGCTTGATTTAAACGAGCTGCAGGAGTTTCCGGAGAAGAAACTCAAAGCGCTCGCGCGCGATTTCGATCTACATCTGCATCCCACCCGCTCGCGACATCAGCACATTCTCGACATTGTACGAGTGGCAGTAGGGGGTGGGGGAATCGTTTCGGCGGAAGGGTTTCTCGATCAGGTGAGCGATTCGTTCGCGATGCTGCGCTGGCCGAAGTTGAATTTTCTACCGGTTCCAGAGGATGTGGCTGTTCCGCGCACACTGATTGAGCAATACGATCTGCGGCCCGGACAAAAAGTTGCCGGCACGGTGCGATTGCCGGTGCAACGCGAGAAGTTCCTGTCGCTCGATAAGGTTACAAATGTCGAGGGAGCGCCGACCGAAGAATGGAAACAATCTACCGCCTTCGAGAAGCTAACGCCGCAGTTTCCACAGGGCAGAATTATCCTGGAGAACCCAAATACGAGCTCCGTCTGCGCGCGCGCAGTCGATTTGATGACGCCGCTCGGTCGCGGGCAACGCGGCCTCATCGTTGCGCCGCCGCGCGTGGGCAAGACGATTTTGCTGAAGGAAATTGCGAAAGCGATCCGAGCAAATTATCCTGAGATTGTTCTTATCCTGCTGCTGGTGGACGAGCGCCCGGAAGAAGTGACGGATTTGCAGCGAGAGATCGACTGCGAGATTTATCATTCAAACTTCGACGAAAACGTGCAGCGTCATGTGCAAGTGGCGGAGATGGTGTTGGAGCGCGCGAAACGCCTCGTGGAAATGAAACGTGACGTGGTGCTGTTGCTCGACAGCCTCACGCGGCTTTCACGCGGATATAATAATCTGGAGCCGGGCAAAGGCCGCATCATGTCGGGCGGCGTCGAGGCGAAGGCGCTGATCAAGCCCAAGAAATTTTTCGGATCGGCGCGGAACGCGGAAGAAGGCGGCAGCCTTACGGTCCTGGCCACGGCGTTGACTGAAACCGGCAGCCGAATGGACGAACTGATCTTCGAGGAGTTCAAGGGCACGGGCAACATGGAATTGCATCTCGACCGTGGGCTGCAGGAGAAAAGGATCTATCCGGCGATTCACCCGATGCTATCGGCTACAAGACGCGAGGAATTGCTTTATCACCCAGAGGAATGGGAGCGCGTGCTGATGCTGCGCAAAACAATGGCCGCGTTGCCGCCACTCGAATCGATGGAAAAACTCATCGACAACCTGCACGCGACCAAAACGAACGCCGAATTGCTCTTGAGCGGATTGCGGTAAGGGAGATGGCACTCGCAAAATCTGCTTCACACGCCGTTATCGCATCGGAGCAGGAGCTAGCCGATTTGATTCGGCAAATCCAGGTGGCCGATCGCGTCGCGATCGATACTGAGGCGGACAGCCTGCATTCATACCGGGAAAAACTTTGTTTGATTCAAATTAGCGTTCCGTCCGCCGTCATCCTGAGCGACGTCGAAGGATCCCGCGGAACTGCCTCAAAAGTGGCGCTACCGGATGGAAAGCCTGGCCTTGCCGCTTCTGGCGGCCGCGTTGCAGCCTCAGCTTCGCTCGGAATGACTGCCCAGTCAGTTTGTGATTTCATTGTTGATCCATTGAGCAATCTCGATTTGGAACCGCTGCGCCACGCGCTAGAACCGAAAGAAATTGTTTTGCACGCCGCCGATTACGATCTGCGGATGCTCCGGCGCGGCTTGAATTTCAGGGCGGGCAAAATCTTCGACACAGTCATTGCGGCGCGATTGCTCGGAATCAGAGAATTCAGTCTCGGTGCGCTCGTGAAGCGCTTGTTCGGTGTCGAGCTTCACAAACATTCGCAAAAGGCAAATTGGGCGCTCCGACCGCTCCCGCCGCGGATGCTGAAATACGCGGTGGACGACGTGCATTATTTGTTGCCGCTTGCCACGATGTTGGAAGAAGACTTGGAGCGAGTTCAACGCCGAGATTGGTTCCGGCAATCTTGTGGGCGTGCAATTGAGTTGGCCGCCGCCGAGCGCGAACGCGTCCAGGATGACCTATGGCGCATCGGCGGAGCCGGCGCGCTCGATCCGCGCACGGGAGCAGTTCTTCGCGCGCTATGGCAATGGCGGGAGGCAGAAGCGGAAATGGTCGATCGACCGCCATTTCACATTTTACAGAGCCGCGAGCTTTTGAACGCAGCGGAAAGTTTCACTTCGGGACACGTGCCAGACTACAAACACTTTTCCGCTCGACGGCGGCAGACGTTTCACGAGGCAGCGAGAATTGCGTTGCAATCGCCGCAATCGGAGTGGCCGGTTATGCGGCGCCGCTTCAGTTCTCGGCCGACCCCCGAAACGCGTCGGCGCGCCGATCAGTTGCGCGAACGGCGCGACAAAGTGGCCGAGCAACTTGGATTGGAGCGATCTTTCATTGCATCCCGCGGCGCCCTCGAGGCGATCGCAGCTGATCCTGCGCGGGCAACGGCGTTACTGGTTCCATGGCAACGCGAGTTGATTGGAATGGAGGAATGACGTTGTAGTTACGGAATTACCAGCGTCTGGCCGACCGTGAGGTCTTTTGGATCGCGAATATTCTTTTTGTTCGCTTCAAGGATGGCTTTCCAACGTTTCGGAGATTTATAAAACCTTCGCGAAATGGAGACGAGCGTGTCGCCCGACTGCACAACATAGGTTTGGCCTGCTTTGTTTGATCCGCCTTTCCTCGAGTTGTTTCCTTGCGACTTCTCAAATGCCGTTCGCGATGCTGCACGCTCTTCCAGTTGCTTGTGCAGCGTTAGATTTTCATTGCGCAACTGGCCGGCTTCCGCCCGAGTGATAACGGAATCGCCGGACAACGCCGTGAGCGCGGCGATCTCGTCGCGCTTGATCGAATCCTTGACGTCTTTTGCATGCGCGCCGTTTGGGCTTAGCGCGAGATAGCGTTTGAAATGGTGTAGGGCGCTCACGGGATCGTTGAGCTTGTCATCGTAAAGCAGAGCTAGTTTATAGTGCACCTCGGCACCACGTGGGCTGTCATCGAGTGCGGCTTCGTAAAGGTTCACCGCTCGTTCGAAGTCGCCCTGGGCTGATTTACTGTCTGCATCCTCCGTCAATTGGGTGTGACGGGAATTGCCTAGCTGATCGCACCCAGCGAAAAGCAGGCAGAGGCAAAGGCAGCTCAGATTCACGTTTGCGGGCCACAATAAAAAAGAACGGGAAGGGCGAGGCTGAGGGTTGTCAGTGCGGCGCATTCTCGGCAATTTGCTTGGTTGTGAGTGTGCGTGCACTTCAAATCTTTTTGTCACTGGCAACGGCGGTCATGTTCCCGGCTACGCCTGCGCATAGCGGCCTTTCAACCGAGAACACCCATTCGATTAGCTTTCTCGACGTCGACGGCAACAAACTTTCGACGTCCGATGGGCATGTGACCATCGTCGTGTTGACGACGAGTGGCGATCGCGAACAGGCGCGCACCGTGGGCGACCGTGTCCCAGATTTTTGTCTCGGCAATCCAGCTTACAGGATGATCACCGTTATTCATTTCACCGCCAGACACGTGGCAATAGGGCGCCGGCTGGCGACGGCGTTCATCCGGCACCGGGTACGTGAAGAGGCAAAACGGCTCCAAACTCGGTATGACGCGCAGAAAATCTCGCGCGATGCCAAAAGCGACATATTTGTCGTAACCGATTTTGACGGAACAGCGGCGTCGCAGTTGGGTCAGCCCGAGGGAGCAACGGATTTTTGCGTGTTCGTATTCGGACGAACAGGGAAATTGTTAGCGCAATGGCAGAGCGTTCCCAGTGCGGACGAACTAGCTGCGGCAGTAAAGAAGTCTGATTAAACCTGCGCTTCGGCCCGGCGCTAGCACCGCCGGTGAAGCGGCGGTGTTAATCAGATCCACTCAGTATTTCGGCACAGCCGGATCGATGAAGTCCGACCAGGCATCGATTCCGCCTTCGAGATTATACACGTTGGCGAAACCCCGTTGCTTCAGCAGTCGCACGGCTTGTGCGCTGCGGCGACCGCTGTGACAATGAACGATCAACGTTTGCTCGCGGTTCAGTTCGTCTGCGTGCTCGGGGATTTCACCGAGCGGGATCAATTTCGCGCCATCGATTCGTGCGAT
>JBARAJ010000111.1:0-4794 GCA_049791915.1 Candidatus Udaeobacter sp. | reverse complement strand
GGCTGTGGCGTAGTGCGCAATCTTAGTGGCCCCGTTGTTCATTCGTTATCAGTGGAGGTCGACACTGATGGCCGAGGCGGCTCCAAAATGGACGGGGATGCGGCGCGAAGCGCCGCGCCCCGCCCTTGGGCTTGTCTAAAGACCATATCTCACCGCTGTCTATGAAAAGTGTGTGGACTTTGTGGACATGATTTATGCACGTCGCGGGAGTAGATGAGGCAAAGCGTTGGCGACGTTTGTATAAGACGTGCTGGGAAAGGACGAAACGGAAGCGGCTACGCGAATCGAGATTTGAGCTCGTGGATTTGCAGATTCCGCGGTCCTTGGCGAAAAGGTTGCATGCTTGGACGCCAAAGGGCGTTGGATTTAGGAATTTCTTGCTGCGGGTGTTGTCGGCTGGAACGGGTGGAAAACCGTTGTGGGAGTCAGCTGAGGCGTTTAACCGGCGCGCAACGGCGCGTAACGAACTGGTTGATCCAGAACCGTCGATCGGTCGCAACTCACGGTGTCCGTGCGGTAGCAGCCGTAAGTGGAAGCGATGTTGTGGGGAAGGGAGGTAGCGAATGGGATATTGGCGAATGTGGGGTGTGTGGTCAGTGGGCGTCGGGGACTCGGTTGCCGAGTGGTAATCGCCGGCATGATGGGACAACACCGATGGACAATTTTGTTTGTTTTCGTTGCCAGGAAGAGGCGCGTGTTCTGCGCGGCGTTAGTGCTGCGTGCGATCGGCAGCAGCCGCGTCCGAACGCAACCCGTGAGAAAATGGTAAAAAAATCCAAAAACGGGTTGACGGTCGTACACGGGTAAGGTTGCATCGCCTGAGCGTGTTGAAGACTCCTGAACACGAATTCGTGACTGTGGGCGAATTTGTCGAGATCGCGCGAAACTACTGGACCGACTTAGGCTGGGTGTTTCGCGGACAAGATAATATCGACTGGCCGTTGGTGCCGAAAGCGGGACGAGAAGAATTCTTCAAAGAGCCGAATAAGGTCTGGCAGAAGCTGGGGCAAAGAGCGGAAGACCTTGGCAGATTCGGGAAGTGGCGTGAGCAGGCGGTTGCTTTTTGCGATTCCTTGCCAGAAAACGATTTTGAATGCCTGGCGTATGCTCAGCATTACGGGCTTATAACAAGATTGCTTGACTGGAGCACCAACCCGCTGGTCGCGCTTTTTTTTGCTGTCGAAGAGCAAGGTGAATCTGATGGGGTTGTGTTCTGCCATTTTCCATCGTGGGTCATAAATCGGGAAAAATTGTCGATCCATGAGCAGATGGACAGAGTCGGCCTCTTGATTCCGCGGCCTTTTGATCGGCGAATCGTCGCTCAAGGTGCTGTGTTTACTTATCACTACGACGTACGTGAGCCGTTAAGGTGCGAAAACGTAGACGAGCGGTTCAAGCGGGCCGCGCCCGATGCCGTTAACCTAGTCCGTATTCGTGTGGCGGCGAAGGGTAAGACGTTTCTACAGAGACACCTCAGCGATCTCGGAATAAGCAGAAAGTCTCTCTTCCCGGATCTTGAGGGGCTATCGGCCTTCATAAATTGGGGGACGCGGCGTAGCATTAGGAGTGGGAAGAAGCTCGCTGCCCGACAGGGAAAGGCCTTTCCGGCCTGAGGAATCAAGACCGAAACCCTAACGAAGCTTATGCGGTCGCATTGGGTGGATTGGCAGAAATCTTCCGCTCCGTTCGGAAAACGAGAGGCCACCTTACGTGCCGCGCATGTGCGGTGGCGCGCAGAACAAGTGTGCGTCTTTGTTGGAGCGTAGCCCGTAGCGTTTTCGCTTTGCTGCGGTCGCTTTGGCGAGGTCTCGGCGGATGCGTTGCCAGAGGGCGCGGTCCTCGGCGCTTTGAGTGTTTGGGTTACGGGTCGGACGGGACATAGTTGTTAGGCCAAAACGGGCTGCGTCAAGCGGCAACGTCCTCTCGTGCGGTAAAGGGCGCCGCCCTCAACCTGTCCGCTTTCACGCAACCCCTTCATCGGGCGCTCCGGTGTGCATCGACTGGCCGCACCTCGGTCCGCGTGGCAGGGCGCTGCTTCTGACGTTTGGAAAGTTCTGTGGCAGCGCGGCGTTGCCAGGCGCGCTGGCCTTCGCCGCGGATCGCCAGGAGAGATCGCAAGTGCTGTTCGAGATTCCAGTTGGCGTTCACGGCGATGTTGATTGCGAAATGTGCTGCGGCATCTGTGGCGGGAATCAGCAAGATCATTTCGCGGCAGCGCGCGAGTTCGCGCAGAAGCTTCTCGGTGTCGAAAAGCCACCGGGTCCGGCAGGGTTTCGGGTGGTCGCTGATCAGGTGCCATTGGAGAGGGTTTTGGGGTTGTTTAGAAAGGGGTGTCCACGCAAAAAATCTATATCTGCGACAGGAGTTATATGGCATCGGGGGTGGCGTGGCGTTTGATCATTACGAGGGAAAAGGCGTGGATTCGGTGGGCACTGTAGCATATCGATTTTATATGACATATATTGTCTGATGTTATTGAAAACAGTTGTCGCGAATGAGCCGTCCGACCTTGGCTTACCACCGCCCCTTCTGTAGCCCGGTGCTCTTGACGCTATCGTGAGCGGTGCTAGCCTCCGCGAGTCCTAGTTTACCAATTTTCGATGTCATGAAGATTTGCCGCGGTGCTTTACTCCGGTGTGTAGGCCTTGGATTTTGCGTGATGCTGGGCCGTGTCGAACCGGCGCGTTCAGCGCAGCCAGAGATGTCTGGCAGCATCAAGGAAGTGATGTCGCCGGAGGAATTCAAGGCCGCAGGCCTGAATAAACTGTCTGCGGACGAGCTCCAGAAACTCGATGCCTGGCTCCAAGGTTACCGCCAAGTCACTGAACAGGCCGCTGAAAAGAAAGCTACGGCGAAAGCTTCCGCAGAGTCCCACGCCAAGATGGATCTGCTTGTCAGTCGCGTGGACGGTACCTTTAACGGACTGATGGGCAGAACGGTGATTCGTTTGGAGGATGGAACGGTATGGAAACAGGCAAACGCTGACGACCGGTATCGGGCGAAAGTCACCGATCATCCAGCGGCCGCAGTGATTCACGGCGTTTTCGGCTATAAGATGCAGATCGAAGGGACCCAGGAATTTTACGTCGATCCGGTTCGCAAGCCGTAGCCGATCAAGCAAGCGGCTGCGTTGCGGAAGCCGCCGGCAACAATCGCCCCAGGCCGAATTCGGCATGGATCAATCGCGCCGCGTGGTCCGCTTCTTTTTCGTCGATAATAACGGCAATCTTGATCTCCGACGTTGAGACGAGCTGAATATTGATTCCGGCACGCCCAAGGCATTCGAACATTCGTGCTGCGACGCCTGAATGGGATCGCATTCCGATGCCGACGACGCTCAATTTGGCTACGCCGCTCG
The DNA here is from genome assembly GCA_049791915.1 of Candidatus Udaeobacter sp. Lineage (GTDB taxonomy): Bacteria > Verrucomicrobiota > Verrucomicrobiia > Chthoniobacterales > UBA10450 > Udaeobacter. Next base: position 1,436 of record JBARAJ010000111.1, on the reverse strand, counting down.
CGGTGTTTAAGCGCTTCGCACCCAGTTCGCCGAGTACCGGCATGAGAATTGTGCGGGCGTTTTCCAGTTCGTCTTCGTGAATCGTAAACGAAATGTCGGTCGTCCCATCGATCGACGCATTCTGCACAATCATATCAACGATAATGTGCGCTGCGCCGATGTCGGAGAAGATCCGGGCGGCAATTCCCGGCTTATCACGCACTGCGGCGATGCTGAGCTTGGCCTGATGCCGGTCCAAACTAATCCCACGAATCAGTATGTCCTCCATGCTGGGGGTTTCTTCTCTTGTGACCGTCCCGGCGCCTTCCTTAAAAGTCGATCGCACCTCGAATTCCACGCCGAATTTCTTGGCGAATTCGACCGCGCGTGACTGCATCACTTTTGCGCCGCTGCCTGCCATCTCAAGCAGCTCGTCATAAGCAATTTCCCCAAGTTTTTCTGCATTTCTAACAATCCTTGGATCGCAGGTGAAAACGCCGTCCACGTCGGTGAAAATCTGGCAAGTGTCGGCATTCAACGCGCCAGCCAGCGCAATTGCCGTCAGGTCCGAGCCGCCACGGCCAAGCGTGGCTGTTTCTCCTTCCGGGGTCTGGCCTTGAAAGCCTGCCACGACAACGATGTAATCGTCGGCGAGCAGCTCGTGGATTTGCTTTGGACTGATGTTCGCGATACGGGCACGCGTGTGATTGCGGTCGGTTAAAATTCCGGCTTGCGCGCCGGTCAGTGAGATTGCCGTTCCGCCGAGCGCGTTCACTGCCATCGCGGTTAAGGCAGCGGCGGCCTGTTCGCCGGTTGAAAGGAGAATGTCGAGCTCGCGCTTGGTTGGCTGCGGCGCGACGGCATTTCCCAACCGGAGCAACTCATCAGTGACTCCGGCCATTGCGGAGACTACCGCGACTACCCGGCAGCCCTGTCGCTGCGTCTCGAGGATTCGCTGCGCCACGTGACAAATTCGGTCCGGTGTTCCAACGGAAGTGCCGCCGTATTTTTGAACTACCAGGCGCATGTTGAGATCGAGACTAACCCGAACAGAGCACGAACTGCGATGCTTTTCGAAGGTGGCTACAGCTCAATTGCGCGTCGCACATCCGTTACCGTCGCAGCGATCGGCTTCAATTCTTTCATTCGCCCGATAATCACATCGGGGTCTTTCAAGCCGTGTCCAGTGACGGTACAAACGATCCGGCTAGCTTCTCGAATTTTTTGGAACGAGTGTGCGGCATCGTCTGTATCGCAGCATTTGAAAAGGCCAGCGATCGACGCCGCGCTGGCCGGCTCGACAAGAATTCCTTCATACTGTGCCAGCCAGCTCTGCGCAGCCAGAATGTCCTGATCGCTGACTACGTCGATCGCGCCTCGCGATTCGACGATCGCCGCGCGCGCCTGTTGCCAGCTCGCTGGATTTCCGATTCGAATCGCTGACGCGATCGTTTCTG
>JBARAJ010000110.1:0-8182 GCA_049791915.1 Candidatus Udaeobacter sp. | reverse complement strand
CAACTTGCCTCCGTCGCCGCCCACAGGGCGGCGGCTACAGTTTCGCTACTTCGCGCGCTACCGGTTCGAGCACGCGCCAGACGTTTTCGGCAAGGATCTTTTGGCCGGCTGCATTCGGATGAATGCCGTCGGACAAATTCAACGAGGGATTGCCTGCCACTCCTTCGAGTAAATACGGCACCAACGCCGCTCGATTTTTCGCCGCTAAATCAACAAACATTTGGCCAAATGCAGACACGTAATCGTCAGCCGCGTAACCTGGGAGTTGCATTCCTGCGATCACCACGCGCGCATTTGCATTTTTCTCTCTCACCTTGTCGATGATCTGTTGGAGATTGTTTTGAATTTCGTCGATTGGCAGGCCGCGAAAGGCGTCGTTGATCCCCAGTTCCAGAATCAAGATGTCGATTCTGTGCTTTAAATGCGCGGGTAAGCGTTCCAAGCCGCCGTCAGTTGTCCCGCCGGAGGCGCTCGCGTTGGTCACTGAAAAGTTCAGGCCCGCGGCACGCAGTTTTTTTGCGAGTAAAGCTGGATAAGCTTCGCTGCGTTTGAGCATGAAGCCGTCTGACAAACTGTCGCCGAATACAAGAATGGCTTTCGGTTCGGCCGCAGACGCGTGTTCCACAAAAACGAGGGACATCATGGCTAGAAACGCCGAGACAGCGTATTTCATCTGAAAATATAAACGCTACAGGTCGTTGTAGGGCAACCGCTCCGGTTGCCACGCCAGGGCAGGCGAAGCGCCCGCCCTACAGTCGCCTCTTCGCAGTTGGACGTTGAAGCTTTTCCGCGTAACGGTTTAACTCTTCAACCTTCAAGTTTTTTCTATGGCTAATTTTGCTATCAACGGTTTCGGGCGCATCGGGCGCAACGTCCTTCGCGCCATGCCACAAAAACAAGTCGAGCGCGTTCACGCGATTAACGATCTCACTGACACGCACACGCTGGCCCATCTGCTCAAGTGGGATTCGGTGCACGGCAAATTCGACGGAAAGATTTCGTACGACGACGAAAATATCATCGTGCGCGGTCACAAAATTAAGGTTTTGAGGGATCGCGATCCAGGGAATCTCCCCTGGAAAAAACTGGACATCGATGTGGTGCTCGAATCGACCGGCTTCTTCACCAATCGGGATAAGGCCGAGCTGCACTTGAAGGCCGGAGCGAAACGCGTGTTGATCAGCGCGCCGGCGAAGGATCCGGACGTTACGATTTGCATAGGCGTAAATGACAACGTCTTCGATCCCAAGAAGGACAAAATCGTTTCCAACGCGAGCTGCACGACGAACTGTCTCGCGCCCATGGCGAGAGCATTGAATGACGCATTCGGTATCGCGCACGGATTCATGAGCACCATCCACAGTTACACAAACGATCAGTGCATCCTCGATTTTCCGCACAAGGACCTGAGACGTGCACGCGCTGCAGCAATCAATATTATCCCGTCCACGACCGGCGCGGCAAAGGCGATTGGCGAAGTAATTCCAGCGCTCAAAGGAAAACTAAATGGCGGCGCGTTCCGGGTGCCTACTCCGGATGGTTCGGTGACGGATTTCACGGCCGTGCTGGAAAAAGACGCCACCGTGGACACGATCAATGCTGCGTTCAAGGCAGCGGCGTCAGCTAAGAGCTACAAAGGTGTGCTCGAGTTCAGCGATGAGCCGCTCGTTTCCGAGGACATTGTCGGCAATCCGCACTCGTGCATTCTGGACAGCAAGCTGACGCTCATGATCGGTAATCGCTTCGTAAAAGTGGTCGGCTGGTACGATAACGAATGGGGCTACAGCAATCGCTGCGTCGAAATGATGGAAATGCTGGCTGACTGATCACGAGAACGAGCAGGAGCACAAGTTACGATGGCGAAGCTTTCTGTCCGCGATCTCGACGTCCGCGGGAAACGTGTGCTGATGCGGGTGGACTTCAACGTGCCAACCGAAGTTCGCGGCGGCAAAGTTCGCGTCACTGATGACACGCGAATCCGCGAAAGCTTGCCGACCATCAATTACCTGCGCGAACACGGTGCGAAAACCATTTTGATGTCGCACTTCGGACGGCCGAAGGGCAAGCCGGTGGAGAAATATTCTCTTCGCCCAATAGGCGAATATTTGCATTGCCTGATCCATCACCCCGTCATTTTCAGTCACGACACCATGGGTGACGTGCCGAAGAAAATCGTTGAGCACATGCAGAACGGCGATGTCGCGCTACTCGAAAATGTTCGTTTCTACCCAGGCGAGGAGGCGAACGATCCAGAATTCGCCAAGGCGCTTGCCGAGTTGGGTGATTTTTACGTGAACGACGCCTTTGGCGCCGCGCACCGCGCGCATGCGTCAACGGTGGGTGTCACAAAATTCGTGTCGAAATCGGCCGTGGGTCTTTTGATGGAGAAAGAACTGAAGCATCTGCGCGACGGACTTCAGAATCCGGCCCGACCGTTCGTCGTCATTTTAGGTGGCGCCAAGGTGTCGGACAAAATCGGTGTTCTGAAAGCGTTGATGGAAAAGGCCAACACGATTCTCATCGGCGGCGCCATGGCGAACACGTTTTTGAAAGCGGAGGGGATTCCAGTTGGCGCGAGCCGGGTTGAATCCGACAAGGTCGGTCTGGCCCGGGAGCTTTTGGAGCTCGCGAAGCAACACGGCGTGAAGTTTCTCATTCCCATCGATGTCGTCGAGGCAGATGAAATTCTTCCGGGCGCGAACATGCGAAATACCAGCCGCCTGTCGCCCCAGCACGGAATCGCGGACGGATGGCAGGCAGTGGATATTGGCGCGGCAACGATCGCGCTTTATCAGGAAGAAATTGCCAGCGGAGAAACGATTTTATGGAATGGACCGATGGGCGTTTTTGAAATTCCTGAATTCGGCGAAGGCACAATCGCGATCGCGGAAGCCATGGCGCAATTGGGGGCGACGACCATTATCGGCGGCGGCGACTCGGTGACAGCGATCAAACAGGCCGGCCTCGCAGGGAAAATGACGTTTATCTCCACCGGCGGCGGCGCGACGCTGGAATTGCTCGAAGGCAAAGAGCTTCCCGGTGTGGCTGCGCTCAGCGATAAAACTTAGACAGAATTAACAGAATGCGCCGAATGGGTTTCTTCTGAAATCATTTTGTAAAATTTGTCCATTCTGTCAGAACGACTTATGCGCAAGAAGATCATCGCAGCCAATTGGAAGATGAACATGACGCAGGGCGAGTCGGAGCGGTTTGTGGAGTCCTTCCTTCGCGATATTAGCGATGTAACTGATGTCGAAGTGGTGATCATTCCGCCGTTCACAGCAATTGCGAAAGTGAGCGAAGCGTTAGGCAGAGCGCAGAACATCAAGCTCGGCGCGCAAAATATGTATTGGGAGAAGAGCGGCCCGTTTACCGGCGAGATCAGCGCTCCGCTTTTGCGCGACTTGTTTGTGCACTACGTCGTGCTAGGCCATAGCGAACGCCGCACGTTGTTCGGTGAGACGGACGAAATGGTCAATCGCAAGGTGCGCGCCGCGCACGAGGGGAAGCTGCGACCGATTGTTTGCGTCGGAGAAACGCTCGAGCAGCGCGACAAAGGAAATGTGGAAAAAATTTTGTCGCTTCAGTTGCGAGGCAGCCTCGCTGGTCTGAGTCCAAAGGAATTGCAGGAAAGCGTGATCGCGTACGAACCGGTATGGGCGATCGGTACGGGGCGCAACGCAACACCCCAGCAAGCGCAGGAAGCACACGCATTCATTCGCCATACATTGGGCGAAATGGCCAATAACGGAACGGCCGACCGCGTACGGATTCAGTACGGCGGCAGCGTAAAACCAGAGAATGCCCGCGAACTCATGAGTCAGTCCGATATTGACGGCGCCCTCGTTGGCGGAGCCAGCCTTGACCCGCGCAGCTTCGCCGAAATCGTGAAGGCCGCGCGACAAGAATAATTGGCGGACACTGCGTCTAACTGGATCAGCGATGCGGTCCGTCTGAATCGATGAGACGCACTTTCTTTATCGTCGGTCCAACTGCGACCGGGAAGTCTGAGTTGGCGGCGGAGGTGGCGCACGAAGTGGGCGCGGAAATTGTCAGCGCCGACGCGTTTCAAATTTATCGTGGCCTCGACCTGCTCACGGCAAAACCGGAGCCGCCAACGCTTGCGAAAGCGCCGCATCATCTGATCGGCACCGTGCCGCTCACCGAAGAAATGAACGCCGAAAAATATCGGCGCGCCGCGATGCGCGCGATTGAAGAGATTAACTTGCGGGGCAACCTCGCGATCGTTGTTGGCGGGAGCGGACTTTACATCAAAGCGCTGACCCACGGACTTGCGCCTCTGCCCGAGTCTGATCCGGAGCTGCGCGAGAAACTGAATGCGATAGGTTTGGATGATCTGCGCTCGCAACTCGTCGAAGTCGATCCAGAAACGGCGCGAAAAATCGATCTCAAAAACCGCCGTCGGGTGATACGGGCTCTGGAGATTTGTTCGCTCACTGGGAAAACGGTCTCTGCACAACGCCTGTGTGAAGGCGCTTCGCACAGCGAAGCGGCTACAGGCGTTTTTGTGTTCCGCGACCGGCAAGAGCTTTACGAACGAATCAATCGGCGAGTGGAAGCGATATTTGACCGCGGCGGGATCGACGAGGTGCTCGCGGCCGCGGTGACGAGTGCGACTGCGTCGCAGATGATCGGGTTGCGCGAGATTCGTCAGTTGCTCGCTAGAAAAAAGTCGATGCCGCAGTGCATTGCGGAGATTCAACAGGCGACTCGCCGCTACGCCAAAAGGCAGTTGACCTGGTTTCGACGGCAAACTAATTTTGTCCCGCTGAACCCGTCGTTTCTTACTCACAAAGAAGCTGCGAAATGGATCTCGCTCCGAATTCTGTCGGAGGCTGGCACAAGGGATGATTGAAACACGTCCGCAAAAATCACGGGAGCGCGCGCTGCTGATCGGCTTGGAAAAGCAAGGCGTCTCCAAGTGGGACTTGCACGATTCGCTCGAAGAGTTGCGCGAGTTGGCGAACTCAGCAGGGGCTGAAGTTGTCGATACGGTGACCCAAAAATTGCAGAAGCCGACCGCGCCGTACTACATCGGCCGCGGCAAAGCGGAATCCATCAAGGAATCATGTCATGATCAACGCGTAACCTCGGTGATTTTTAATGATGAACTTTCACCAGCCCAGGGGCGCAACCTGGAAAATTTATTCGCGCGAAAGGTGCTCGATCGAACGCAATTGATTCTCGACATTTTTGCGCAACGGGCGCGCAGCCGGGAAGGCCGATTGCAAATCGAGCTTGCGCAGTTGCAATATCTTTTGCCGCGTCTCACTCGGATGTGGCATCACCTGTCGCGCCAGACAGGCGGGATCGGGACACGCGGCCCGGGTGAAACGCAATTGGAAGTAGACCGCCGGCGTGTGCAGGAACGAATAGCGCGGCTCGAGCGCGAGCTGAAATCGGTACGAAAAACGCGGGCCATTCAGCGACAAGGGCGAAAACGCCATCAGTGGCCAGTCGCTGCAGTGGTCGGTTATACGAACGCGGGGAAATCGACTTTACTGAATCTGCTTACGGGCGCGGACGTGGTAGCAGAGGACAAACTTTTCGCTACGCTGGATCCGACGACGCGCAGCTTTCTTTTGCCTAACAAACAGCGAGTCCTGCTTACGGACACCGTCGGGTTCTTACGAAAGCTTCCGCACACGCTGATTGAATCGTTCAAGGCGACACTGGAAGAAGTCAGCGAAGCGGATTTGCTCATTCATATCGTCGATCTAAGTCACCCGCGCGTGGACGAACAGATGGAAGCGGTCGATCGAGTGATCAAAGAACTCGACGCTTACGGCAAGCAAACGCTGATCGTCTTCAATAAGATCGATAATCTGCCAAATCGCGAAGTCGTCGATTCCTACCTCAAGCGGTTTCCCGGTAGCGTGGCGATTTCCGCGCGCACCGGAGAAGGAGTAAACCAACTCGTGCAAGCTCTCGAGAGCGGGCTCAGTTCATGGCGATTGCGCTCGCGGTTTCGGATTCCCGCGAACGAAAGCGCGTTGACCGCGGAGATCCATCGAGTTGGTCACGTCCTCGAACTGCGATACGAGGAGAACGATGCTCTGATTGTCGCGCACGTTCCTCCTAATCTGGCGCAAAAGCTGGAGCGATACGCGGAAGATTCGTGACGCAGGCAATCTTGCCTGCGAGGCTAAGGCGTGCAGACAGGATTGTCTGCATCACTGACCAAGCCGCGCACTGCGGATTCCGCGCTTCGCGCGATCTGTGACCCACTGCGCGGTCGTTCGCCGTCGACGCAAACTCGACCCGCTCTCCGATCACTAACTTTATTCTCGCAGGTCGCGGAACTTTCGATTGGCGGCAGAGCTTCAAAGCTTCCAATAAGACCGCAAGGCACGACCGGAACATTTGTTTCAGCGACCAGCATGCCGAGTCCGTGTTTGAAAGGCATCATTGAGCCGGTGCGTGAGAGTCCGCCTTCCGGGAAGATGATAAAAACCGCTATTGCATTCGGCGAAACATTCCATGAAGCCAGCCACGCGGTTGCTGACTGTGGCCATCTTCGGTTTCGGGTGGCAATCGGCCGACGATCGATTGTTTTCGCCGCCGATTCGTTCATCGCGCGTGCAATCCATAGCAGGGTTGATGAGCGATGACCAGATAACAATTCGGGAGAGCGTCGCACATTCATCGCAAGATCGGATGCGCTCCCGTCTTGCACAGTGCGCCTTCCTTCGGGATGATGCAGAGCCATGCCTGCGACGTTGGAGCAAACCGGGGCGAACGTAGTCACGCCGCGTTCCGTGTTCATTCTGCGATTCATCAGCACTGTCGCCCTATGGTCAGTCGCCTTGCTGATCATGTTCTCCGGTTACGAGATCCTGTTCTGGCTTTTGATCAGCGTGTTCGGAATGATCGGGCTTTGGGAATTTTACGGGATGCTCGATCACAAGGGCCTGCCGAATTTCAAAATCACCGGAATGATCTGTGGCGCGGTGATGCTTGCTGGGAGTTTTTATTATTTCTCCAAAATCGGACCGGCGGGCTCATACGATTTCGAAGTTGCGGTCCTGCTTTTTTTTCTGCTGACGGTATTCGGGCGACAAATGTTCGCACGGTTGCGTAATGACGAGCCGTTGCAAACGATGGCCTACACCCTGTTCGGCCTGCTCTACGTCCTTTGGCTTTTTAATTTCATCACTAAAATTGTGTATCTCACTCCGCGCTCGAGCAGCGGCCAGGTCACCGGCCAGTTCTACGTGTTGTATTTGATCGCCATCACCAAATTCTCGGACATGGGTGCGTATCTGACGGGCAGCGTGACTGGGCGGCATTTGATGGTGCCGCACATCAGCGCGAAGAAAACCTGGGAAGGTTTTTTCGGCGCTATTGTCTTTGCGTTGCTTTGCAGCCTTGGACTTTACAAACTCATGCCGGGCCATTTATCGGTGCTCAACTGGACACATGCGACAGTGCTAGGGCTGCTGCTGGGGCTTGCCGCAGTGCTCGGTGATTTGGCCGAATCCATTATTAAGCGTAGCACCGACGTTAAAGATTCGGGGAATCTGCTTCCGGGAATTGGCGGCGCGCTCGATCTCGTGGACAGTCTGCTTTTCACCGCGCCCCTATTGTTTTTCTACATGCGCCTCGTGATCCACGTCGCATAAACGCGAGGAGTCATTTAACGAGGTGAATCGTAAACGTGTTGTTATTCTGGGCGCGACGGGGTCCATCGGTGAGAGTGCGTTGACGGTGGCGCGCGATATTCCGGAGCGGATGGAAATCGTCGGGCTCGCGGCGAAAAGCAACGCACAAAAGCTGGCCGCCGCTGCGAATGAAGTCCGGCCCGAATCAGTTTGCCTGGTTGATGAAACCCAACTCGATGTTCTTCGGAAAGCACTCGATTATGAGCCGCGAATTTTTTCCGGCGAAGCGGGTTTGATCGAGATCGCCTGCCTGACAAATGTGGACATGGTGCTGGTGGCAATCGTCGGCACCGGCGGTTTGCGCCCCGCGCTGGCGGCGATTAAAGCGGGCAAGGATCTCGCCGTGGCCAGCAAGGAAATTCTGGTCATGGCGGGCGAGATCGTAATGCGCGAAGCGCGAGACAAGAGCGTACACGTTTTGCCAGTCGACTCTGAACACAACGCCATCTTTCAATGCCTCGAGGCGACCGGCCTTCGGGCCGCACGCGACGGGGGCGTCG
>JBARAJ010000109.1:0-3579 GCA_049791915.1 Candidatus Udaeobacter sp. | reverse complement strand
GGAGCGGTCGCCGCGCCCATTTATCTGTCCACCACGTTTGAGCGCGACGTCGAAGGCACTTACTCGCGCGGGTTCATGTACTCGCGCAACGACAATCCAAATCGGCAGGCGCTCGAGCGCGGGGTGTCCATGCTCGAAGGCGGCAAAGCGGCCGCGGCATTTGCCTCCGGCACCGGCGCAACCATGTCGATTTTTCAGGCGTTAACCCCCGGTGATCACGTCCTCGCGCACACCGACGCGTACTACGGCACGTCGCGATTGATCCGGGAAATTTTTGTGCGCTGGGGACTCGAGGCCGATTTCGTCGACATGAGCGATCTCGCCGCGGTTAAGAAAGCGCTGCGACAAAATACAAAACTGGCCTGGGCAGAAACACCCTCGAATCCATTGCTGAAAGTTGTCGATCTCGCCGCGCTCGCTGAAATCGCGCACGGCGCCGGCGCCATCTTCGTTTGCGACAACACATGGGCGCCGGTGCTGCAACGCCCATTCGATCTCGGCGCCGATCTGATTTTGCACTCCACTACGAAATATTTTGGCGGGCATTGCGATGTTCTCGGAGGAATCGTCGTCGCAAAAACAGACAGTGAATTTTTCCAGCGGGTCCGTGGCATCCAATACGAGGGCGGCGCGGTCCCCTCGCCTTTCGATTGCTGGCTGATCCTGCGCGGGATGCGCACGTTGCCGTGGCGCATGCGCGCGCATTCGGGGAACGCAATGAAAGTCGCCGTTTTTCTCGCGCAACATCCGAAAGTGGCGCGCGTGCATTATCCCGGGTTGAAGTCGCACCCGGGACACAAGATCGCGGCCGGACAGATGTCTGAGTTCGGCGGGATGCTGTCGCTCGAAGTGAAAGACGGCTACGACGCGGCGATGTCTGTCACAGCGAAAACAAAAATTTTCATTCGCGCGACGAGCCTGGGTGGCGTGGAAAGTTTGATCGAGCATCGCGCATCCATCGAAGGCCCGGGCACAACGTCGCCCGAAGGCTTGCTGCGTATATCCATCGGCCTCGAAAACGCCGATGACCTGATCGAGGACATCGACCAGGCGCTGGGATAATGAGTCTTTGGCGCTGACATTCTTGCGCGTTCCATGAAACCTCGGGCGTTGCCCCGGGCTAAGGCTGACACAGCGCCGTTGGCGCTAACTCGCATAGAAGCACTACTATTCTAGCGCCAAAGGCGCGGTCTCATGTCTCTGCCTGGGGCAACGCCAAGGACTCGGAAAACACAAGAAGCCGTCAGCGCCGAAAGCGCGATTCACAAAACGCCTTTACAATTTGCCCACTTTTCTCCGGAAAACATCGATGATGTCTTGGACCTCGCTGATGCGTAGAAGAAACGCCGCGCCGAAAAATCCGGCTCCGGCAACTGCAATCGTCGCAAGGAGTATCGCCAACTTTTGGAGGAAGCGCATGTCAGACCACGCATCCAGCCACAGGTAATTCGCCGCCCAACAAATGAGGGCCAGCAGGCCGCCGGCGACACAAATCTTGCCGAGCGCGATCAACATCTGGCGCGTTTCAAGCCGACGCGTGTGCCGGCGCATCAGCGCGTAGAGTAAAAGAAAATTGATCGTCGCCACGAGGCCGGTCGAGAACGCAAGGCCGCGGTGTCCCCATCCAAGCCGGAACGTGAACAACCAGTTGAGAAATAAATTCGCGCCGATTGCGAGAAAGCTCACCACCATTGGCGTGTTGCGTTGGCCGATGGCGTAAAACGCAGGCGTCAACACTTTCAACGCCGCATACGCGACGAGACCGATCGCGTAATATTGCAATGCGCCCGCAGTTTGCCGCGTCATCTCGGCGGTGAACCTTCCGTGCTGATAAATCACACTGATGATCGGCGACGCCAGCATCGCCAACCCGATCGCCGACGGCACTGTGAGTAAAAACGCCAGCCGCATCCCACGCGCGAGAATCGCGCGAAACTCAGCCGTGTTCCCGAGCGCGGCGCTCTTCGACACCAGCGGCAATGTCACAGTGCCGATTGCGACGCCGAAAATTCCCAGCGGCAATTGCATCAGACGAAACGCAATGTTGAGCCAGCTCACCGGGCCGTTCCCGAGACTCGCCGCAAACCCGCTATTGATGAGCACGTTCACCTGCACCGCGCTCGCCGCGATGACCGCCGGCCCCATCAAGGTAAGCACCGTACGCACGCCTTCGTCGCGCCAGTGAAAATCGGGGTGAAATCTATAGCCGACTTTCCACAGCGACGGAAATTGTCCGATCAATTGCCACGCGCCGCCGATCAACGTGCCAATGGCCAGGCCTACGAGCGAGCGAGCGCCGAAATGCGGATCGATCCAGTAACCGATCGCCACGCCGCCAATGATCGAGCCGAGATTGAAATAACTCGACGCCATTGCCGGCGGACCGAACACGTATTTCGCGTTCAGCATTCCCATCACCAGCGCCGCGAGTGAGACCATCAACATGAACGGCCACATGATCCGGGTGAGCAGGATCGTGAGCTCGGTTTTGTCCGGCGACCAACTGCCCCAGGTCAACAGATCCACGAGTTGCGGCGCGAACACGATGCCGAGCAGCGTGATCGCGCTCATGAACACGGCCGTGAGCGTGGCGACCTTGTTCGCCAGACGCCACGCCGATTGATCGCCTTCGACCGCGATCTTTTTCGAGAACGTGGTGATGAACGCCGTTGAAAGCGCGCCCTCGGCAAAGAGATCGCGCAACAAATTCGGTAGGCGAAACGCCATGAGAAACGCATCGAGATTTCTGCCGGCGCCGAATAGCCCGGCAAACACCATCTCGCGCACGAGTCCGAGCAAGCGACTCGACAGAATGGCGATGCCGACCACACCCGTCGCACGAGTGCTCATTCGCCGGTCGTCAGCCGCAGCCATCGGCGAATGTTAACCACGAATACACACGAATGAACACGAATACATTTCGGAAACCACGGATGCCACGGATATCACGGATCGGAATCGAAGCTAATGCTGTAGCGTGCGCTGTCCTCAGCGCAGTCAACTCCAAAACTCCGCTGGGGACAGCGGACCCTACAGCACAAGCGAATAGATGCGGATGAGGCTTCCACCCGTGCGAAAAAGCTGCTGGAATTTTTTTGTTAGCCCGTTAAGTTCGAGTGCCCGATCACGGCGGAGAGTTGAGCGGCAATTTAGTGTCCGCTAAACACAGCGTCTACGCGGGTCGGGAAGAGTAGCCGCAGCCCGCTCCACCGGGCTGCGGCCTATCCACTTCATCCACTTCATTGCAGCCGCGGTAATCAACCGCGGCCCTAACCACCCTGAAGGAATTCGAAAGTATTACAGACTTGTAATGTTTGGCAAGGCGAAATTTTCGCCGGGAATCTTATATTTACTTTGCGCGTTTTGAGACCGCATCCACCAGAGGACCGTGATCGTTTCAATTACGGTAATGTAATACTAAATCTTTGGACGGCGTTTTCATGAGGCAGTAACGTAAAATCATGAAAACGACGAAAGCAGTCCTGGCGATAGCAGTCAGCGTCGGGCTTACTTTGGGTGCGGCCGCTGAACCTGGAAAACACCCTGGAGAAAAGGTCGAGCTAAAGTCGCTCCCCGCAT